>NZ_JBIWGL010000002.1:0-245662 GCF_044763535.1 Lysinibacillus sp. NPDC095746 | reverse complement strand
GAATTAAAAAACGGACACGGGTACGATACGGCATCGACTGCGGGTCATTTGGCATGGAAATTCAAGGTGCTACAACGATATTCGCTGTCAATTTAAAACGGATATTAAAGCTATTAAACGAAAATAAATAAGGAATAGAGACAGAAATAAGGCACTTCCTGTTCAAAATTGAACAAGAAGTGCCTTATTTTTATCTGAGAAAGGTTCGCTTTTATGAAAACGTAAGTTTTTCAGTGCCCTCCATTTAGTGAGATCTCTTTTTTTGCCTTTATATCAAATGCTGAGGGAGGCATAATAGCCAATTTTATTAGCAGAAGTGATTCAGTATTTACATCCATATTATAACGTTCGACTGGGCGTTTTTCTGGAGCGTCCGTTGAGCCACCTTCTTTAGGGTCTCTTGTTATGCAAAAGTGCAGTGCTAACGTCGCGATAGCGACACGCTAGTAGTTATGAAGACGTTATCTCAGGACTTGATGCACAATTTAATGGTAAAACCCTTTTTGTGCATAAATAGGGGAATTTCACATTGAAATATAACGTTCAGGCAGCCGAAATAAACAACTAGGAGGAAAGTGGTTATTTATCGTTTAAGGAAGGCTAAAGTAAAAACGATAGAAAAAGAGCAGCCTCAAATGGAGGCTGCTCTTTTTTCTGTCTAATTTTAGTGTAATTTTGGTGGGTATCCGCTATTAATAACAGTCATAATTACGAACCAACCGAATACTGCAGCACTTAATAAGTTGAAAACAACGCTTAAAAGATTCTTTTCTTTAAGTGCTTGGAATGTACCGACTACAGCTAAAATAGCAACTAGACCAAAAATAACCATTAATAAGTTCATTAGAAATTGACACTCCTTTCGACATCAGAAAATGAATGTCGTAAACAATATTCCTCCTTAATTGTAAACGTTCTACCTGTTTTTGTCGAGAACTAATATAGACTAAACTATGAACATTTATCGTCAAATTGTGGCAAAGGCTGTATAATTAAAATAGAGGTGATAACAATGATAAACGTACGAAGTTATTCTCTTGGACCTGTCCAAACGAATTGTTATATCGTATCGAATAAAAATAAGGAATGCTTAATATTTGATCCAGGAGAAGAAGCGGATCGAATCATCAAGGCTATTCGCAGTAACAATCTTAAACCACTAGCCATCTTTTTAACACATGCACATTTCGATCATATCGGTGCAGTGGACGCTGTCCGCGAGGCTTTTAATGTTCCAGTATGGATTCATGAAAAAGAAGTAAGTTGGTTAGGAGATCCAACAAAAAATGGCTCTAGTAAATACGCAGCATTACCAGAGTATATTGTCGGTGCCCCAGCTGAAGAAAATATTATAAAAAAAGAACAGTTATTTGAAATAAGTGATTTTTATTTTAAAGCAATTTTTACACCAGGACATTCACCAGGTAGTATTTCATATATATTTGAAAATGATGGCTTTGCTATTGTTGGTGATACACTATTTGAACAAGGTGTAGGTCGTACAGATTTACTTGGAGGCTCGACAAAAGTATTACTTACATCCATTCATGATAAGCTATTGACACTACCTGAGGATACTATTATCTACCCTGGTCATGGGAACTATACAACGGTCGGTGCAGAAATGGAGACAAATCCTTTCTTGAATGGTTTTTAACATTTGGCGATAATTAAATGGTTCATCATCATAGCAAGGGTTGATTTCCGTTCCGGCTAGGGCTTTATAGCTGACGCTTCGCTTTCGCACAGAGCAAAGCTTTCTAGGGGGCGTCCGATGAGCAGCTTCACTCGCGTAGCCAGTGTCTCATCTATGACGCTGATTCTCAAGGAGTCGACTAGCCTCTACTCCAATCAACTTAGACTTTGGTGATGGACTTAGAAAATTTATACAGATACACTCATTTATGATAAAATAAACATAGGTGATGTAAATGGAATTATTATTGCTATTATCGCTTATTACTGATTTTAGTTATTTAGTACAACATAGTCCATTTATTAAAGTATACATTTATACTATTTTTGATAAAATTACTGTCATTGACGCGGATCTTGACGTATCAATTGATTTAACTGTCAATGTCAATTTCGAAAGTAAAATTTATCCTTCTCACATGTTTCTTAATAAATGGTTGAGAAAAGTAATTTACAGTAAATCAGATAATGACGAAGAATTAGTGTCCCTTTTATAAGAAAAATTATTATAAAAGGGGAGCAATTAATTAATGTTTGAATTTATAACACAACCACTGACAAATTTGCTTGATATTTTCTTTAATTTTACGGGGAGCTATGTATTTGCCTTAGTGATTATAACAGTGCTAATACGCTTAATTTTGATGTATCCAAATTATAAATCTTTTAAATCCCAACTAGCAGTTACACAAAAGTCGCTAGGTAATAAGGAAAAATTAATAGAGCTACAATCAAACTTAAGCAAGGCTAAAACAGATGAAGAACGTAAAGAATATCAGTTGCAAATCTCTCAAATAATGATGGAAAACTTTTCAGGTATGAAAATAGGTTGTTTAACAGCGTTGATTCAATTTCCAATTTTAAGCGGACTGTATTATACCATTACAAAAAGTAATGCCATCCAGCATGAGAATTTCTTCTGGTTTAATCTAGGGTCTGCAGATATTTTTATGACAATTATCGCAGGTTTAACGATGATGATTCAAATTTTTATGTCAGTTAAGCTATCTGATAATAGCCATCCGCAAAAGAAAATAATGATATTTATGATGCCGTTGACGATTGTCATTTCTTCAATTTTCATGCCATCAGCCATCCCATTTTATTGGACAATTTCATCTTTGTGGGTGATTTTACAGAGCTTTGTGTTTAATAAATTAAAGCCTAAATTAACTTAATAAATGGAAAAAATCCCCCTAGTATTTTATAGGATAGATAGAATAAACCATAATCTAACCTATTTAATGCAAAGGGGGATTTTACTATGTTTTCATAATTGATGATCTATAATTTTTGCATAAAAAAGCATGTCTCATACTCAATGAGACACGCGTTTTTCTTTGTATTAATGACCGCCACCAGGTACGTGAATAAATGTTGTATAGTACGTGAAGCCAGCAAAGAATACAGTTAAATATGCTCCGAAAATGTACATGTACATACGTTCTGAAAGGTTTAAGAAGCCTAATAATAAGAATAAACCTGTATTACCTAAGAATAATAGCGATACTTCGTTCATACCACCAAGGTAGAACATGACTGCAAAAATACCTGTCCAGAATGCCATAACTTTATACATATTATCCATGAAGATTTCCCCTCCTTTTGCCCACGACACAATAATCTCATACTCATTATAAATGATTTGAAAGGTATCTGTAAACTGGAACTTCTCCTTCTTTGTGACAAACAATTGGATATTTAAAAATTAACTATCAATTTCTGTCACGTTTATTTCATACTTACATAAATCACAATTATGTATCATGCTATCAATTTGTACAAATTCATTGCTTGCATATAACGCATCAACCTGTCCTTTTAAATAGGATTCATGTAAAGAACAAACAATTTCTGAATGATTAGAAAGCTGCTCATGGAATGGACAATTAAAAATGGAGAAAGTCACACTTTTACCATGCTCTGTTTGTTGTACATGTGGAGTATAGCCAATTAATGCTGCATTGTCAGTTAATAATTGGAGCTTTTGTTCGAAGGAAAGGGTATTATTTAGTTGTAACTCAGCATTTACATAATTTTTCATTTGTTGGTAGCCGTCTTGGTAGCTTATTTCCTGGCATTTTTCTATTGCAGATGGTCCTAATTCTTGAATTAACTGGATTGTCCATTTTAATAGTCGATCTTCATCCCGTCTCGGGAACGTTAATGATACACCTTTATCTGAGGCCTTATAAACACGCCCGGGTCTACCACCTTTCCCTGTTTTGGCAAAATCAGCTGTAATGATATTTATTTCTGAGAGCTTTGTTAAATGTAGCCGTGCAACATTTGGATGGATGCCAAATTTATCAGCGATATTTTGGACCGTTACAGTTTTCTTCTCTTGCAGTATGTACTCATAAATAGAATATCTAGTTTCATCGGCCAATGTACTAGTAATTTTTAATGGATTGATCATTTGCTTCACCTCTATGTATTTTTTGAAATTTTTGCTGTTCTACCAAGTGTAGGAAAAAAATCATGTTAATTCTATTATATTGCATTATCGAAAAAGATACAGTTCCTTTAGTCATAAATATTAACTTTTTCATAAGATTATGTTCATAGTTAGTGGAAATTTGCATGTTATCCACATTTTTATAGCAAAAAAACATGTTTGACAGGAAAATTTATATCAAATTTTTATTTTAAGAAAAGGGCTTTTCACTTAACAGCTTCCTATTTATACTAGGAAATAACGAATAGCGCGGTCATATTCGAGTAAACCAGAAGAGGGGTGCGAATATGCAAAATATTGAAACGGTTGTTGAGCAAAAATGTGAGCAACTTTTATTAAAATCCTACCATTTCGGTGCATCAGATTTATTATTAGTTCCAGAACGTGAACAATACCGTATATATTTTCGAAAATATGATAAGCTGCTCCAAGCTGGTGAATTACCGAACGAGCTTGCAGAGCGAATGATTTCCTATTATAAATTTTTAGCGGCATTAGATATTAGCGAGCGACGCAAACCCCAAAGTGGCTCCTTCCAAAAAACGATGGAACAAGATCAATATGCCTTTCGTGTTTCTACACTTCCCTCAGTATTTTTAAAAGAAAGCTTAATTGTCCGACTGCTTCTACAAAATCATGCATTCCCACTTACTTCCTTATCCTATTCCGAATATGTAGCAGAAATGTTAATGGAACTAGTGAAACATCAACAAGGGCTTCTATGTTTCACAGGTGCGACGGGCTCTGGTAAATCTACATCCTTATATTCTTTAATTCATTACTGTTCGACAGAGCTTAATCGACATGTCATTTCCTTGGAGGACCCTGTAGAAAATAACCAAGCTAACCTTTTGCAGATTCAAGTAAACGAACGAGCGGGCGTTACATACGCTACAGGACTAAAGGCTATTTTACGCCACTCACCTGACGTCATTATGATAGGTGAAATACGTGATAAAGAGACTGCAAAAATTGCAATCGAGGCAGCTTTAACAGGTCATTTAGTGATGTCGACCATTCATGCGAAAGATTCGATAAACTGCCTTTATCGATTTATTGATTTAGGCATTTCAGTGGAAGAACTTCGTCAAACTGTAGTGGGTATTGTTGCTCAAACACTTTTCCAATCACCAATAGTCCAGGAAGAACGCCGTGCATTGTTTGAAATATTAAGCGATGTTCATCTTCAAATGGCTATTAAAGCAATTATGCAAAAAACTAGCTTTGAGTTACCGTATGATTTAACGCTTACGGGGCAAAAAGAACTGTTGGAGAGTCAAATCTATGCGAATACGAAATTTTTTTGAAGGAATTCGATTAGATTACAAAAAGGCGACAAAATGGCGAGTAAGGGAGCAAGCTCATTTTTTTAGCAGATTAAGCGTGTTAATGCAGGAAGGGTATTTATTCCCACAAGCTATTTCTATTCTATTACCCCATCATATTGAAGCGCATGAAGAAATACAAAAGCTAGTCAATGAAAGACTGAGGCAGGGTGCCGGTGTTTTAGGAGTTTTTGAAGCGTTGCAAATTCCAAAGCAGCATTTAGTAGCTATTACAGTTGCCGAAAACAATGGACATATGATTGAGACCTTAAAAGGTGTGGCAAAGCAAATGGCTTTAAGTGAATCGACGAAGAAAAAATTAATGAAGCTACTCTTTTATCCAGTAGTGCTCATTCTATTTTTGATGCTGTTGTTTTTAGTGTTTCGCACCATTTTCTTTCCTAATATAGAAAAAATGGTGACAAGTCGAACTACTGGTACAGAGGAGGCAAGCATTGCTTTGTCAAAAGTATTATTGCATTTTCCTGATGCTTTAATTGTCGTAGGAATAGCAGTAATTTGTAGTATTTTCTTTTTTCACCTTTATCTCAAGCGCTGTCCGATTGCTCACAGGCTAAATATTATCCTGAAAACGCCATTAATTCGTATATATATTCGAATGTCTTTGACGAGACAATTTGCTGCTTATTTAGGAAGTCTACTCCAAAGTGGTTTTTCTTTACAGGCAAGTCTACAAATTTTAGAGGAACAGCAACTTCAACCGTTTCTACAGTATTTGGCACGATGTATAAAGGAGCGTGTTGTTTTTGGGGATACGCTGACACAAGCTGTTCATTTGATGACGGTTTGGCAGATGGATTTCTCAACATTTGTTGAACATGGAGAGCAAAGTGGCTATCTAGGAAAAGAGCTAGTACTGTACAGTGAATTATTGACAGAAAAGCAAGAGCAACTATTGCATAAAGTCCTTGCGTTTGTGCAACCTACCTTCTTTATCATTATCGCAATGTGCATAGTTGCTGCCTATGTAAGTTTATTATTACCAATATATCATATGATTGAACTAGTATAGGAGGATAATAATGAAACGGATAAAGCAGCAAGCTGGATTTACATTGGTCGAAATGCTCATAGTTTTGTTAATTATTTCCGTTTTAATTTTAATAACAATCCCAAATGTTACGAAACATTTTGCCACCGTCGATGAGAAGGGCTGTAAAGCGTATATCTCTATGGTGCAGGGGCAGGTAGAGGCGTACCGCGTAGATTTTATGACTTATCCAACTATTGAAAATCTGGTAGAAAAAGGCTATTTAAAGAAGGGTGAAACGACCTGTCCTAATAAAGAAGAGATAATGATTACTAATGATGGAGAGGTACGATTGATTTCTTCTAATAATGGCTCTGGTAACTGATGGATACTATAAAAAGTGAGCGTGGTGTTACGTTTGTTGAAATGCTCAGTGTATTATTTATCGTTATGTGTTTGTCAGGGATTGTCATAAAGTACTCGGTTAAAGCTGAGGAGACTAGGGAGATTGAGCGATTTTTCACACAAATTCAATTAGATATACAATATATACAAACGTATAGTATGCACAAAAGAGAATACATTTCGATAAAGTTTGAGGGCTCATCAAAAAGATATATCATTAAAAAGGATTTTTATACAGAATTATATGAACGACCTTTTCCAAAAGGGGTTGAGGTCGTTCTTTCTTCAAGTTCAATTAACACGATTATATACAATTACAATGGAAACGTCATGACCCCAGGGACTGTTTATTTTAAAACGCCTCAAGGTACTAAAAAGGTTGTGATTACGTTAGGACGAGGGAGATCGAGAGTTGAATGAATCTGGTTATTCATTTGTAGAAACGATTTTATCAATAGTCATTGTTATGTTATTATGCACGACATTAATACCGATCAGCTACATGATGAAGTCGACTCTTTATAACAAGAAGTTAGAAGTTATCGCAGCTGAAACCGCCTATGAAGGCTTAAAGCGTTATCGCTACTTACAGCAAACTGAAGGCACTAATACCGTTGAAAATGTAGATTTCCAATGGTCTATGAATGGGCAGGGGATATGTGTAAGTTTTCAAAATATACGGGAATTACGTAAAAAATGTATACAACTGACAGGTGATGTCGATGAATGAACGAGGCTATACATTAGTAGAAGCGATATTTCAATTAGTTGTTTTTGTGCTTATTGCACACCTTGTTGTGTTCATTATGCTTTGGTTTGCAGAAATGAAAACAACCGTACTATCTGATGAACAATCGAAGTGGGAGCTTTTTGTTTATGATTTGAATATGTATTTAAATGATATTTCTTCATTTACGATTCGACAAGACCAAAAGAGAATAACCTTCCAGAAAGGGAATGCTATTCATAATATTGATTGTTATAGCAATTTAATTCGTGAACAAGTAAATGGTGGTCATGTACCAATGCTAATTGGTATTAACAAATGTCAGTTCCAATTTGAAAAAGATATGTTAACAGTAGCTGTTGAACTTCCAAGTGGTATCAAAAAGGAGCGAACTTTCTATGTTCCAGTTATTGAAAAGTGACAGAGGGGCTATATTTTTAATCGCAATTGCATTATTATTTTTTGTAACTACTTTTGTTCTTACGTATTGTACGTCTTATGAGATTCAGTTTCGAACATATAATGACCTAGAAAAGCTGAATATTCGAGCTACGATAAATTTATTAGGACAAATTTTGTCAGACAGTGTAGAATCGTAGTTATAAGAAGGTGATTCGAATGCGAAAAATATATTTAGTTGGTTTTATGGGCTCCGGCAAAAGTGCGTTAGGAAGACGTTTAAGCTATTTGTTAAAGATGCCTTATTATGATATGGATCATGAAATCGTTCGGCAGCAGGGAATGACAATTCCACAAATATTTGAAAAATACGGAGAAGTACGCTTTCGAGAAATAGAAACAGAATTTTTGAAAAATTTCCGGGACGAAGCTTGTATTATTTCAACAGGTGGTGGCGTTGCGATCAATGCTGAAAATCGAAAAATAATGAGACGCAGTGGGCTCGTGTTTTTTTTAGATGCGACATTCGAAGATATATACAAACGAATACAGCATGATCCGAACAGACCAATTGTACAAAGTTCAACGAAAGAGGAGTTAGAGAAGCTGTATCATTATAGAAGAAGATTCTATCGTGAAACGGGACATATACAAGTGTTAACAGAGGGCAGAACACTCCGCCAAATTCTTGAGTATTTAGTATTCCAAGTTAAAAGATTGAAAGGCGAACATTAATTAAAATAAATTGATTAAACGTTCGTGTTTTGATATAAATTAAAAAATGATTGCCTTTTCAATGCAATTAATGTTAGGATATAGACAAATAAGTAACTAAATGTTCATTGAATACTAAATAGTACCAAGATGAATCTTGGGCGGATGATTGTGCGGGGAGAGCACGTGTAGACGTCACCGAAGGAGCAAATAACAAAATGTTATGAATCTCTCAGGTAAAAGGACTCGTACAAGACGCAACTCTGGAGAGAGCTGTAGTACTACAGCCACCAAAGGGGAAAGCCGGCTGTTTGGCATTGTAGGTATGCGAGCCAGTCTGGTGTAACTTTCAGGTTTAAGGACAGAGAATCCCGAAAAGGGGTTCGTCTGTCTTTTTTTATGTCTAAATGTTTTGCCTAATGTTGTTAGTTCCTTTTCCTTAATTGAATGAGCAAACAGGGGAAGCATGATTGCACTTATAAAAAGCAGACGAACTACTACCAGTAAAAAATGTAACTACCATTAAGGGGGCAAAAATAATGACGAATGAATTAAAGCGTACACCTCTATTTGAAGAATATGCAAAGTATGGTGGTAAAACAATCGACTTTGGCGGATGGGAATTACCAGTGCAATTCTCTTCTATTAAAGAAGAGCATGATGCAGTACGTAATCGTGCTGGCTTATTTGATGTATCACATATGGGTGAAATTTTAGTAACTGGACCTAATTCACTAGAATTTTTACAAAATCTTTTGACAAATGATATTTCAAAAATTGCAGTAGGTCAAGCGCAATATAATGCAATGTGCTATGAAGATGGTGGCGTTGTCGATGATTTATTAACGTATAAATTAGCAGACAATCATTATTTATTGTGCGTAAATGCAGCAAATATTGAAAAAGATTATGATTGGATGATGGAAAATCAACATCAATATGATGTAACGATCGACAATCAATCAGATGCTTATGCACAAATTGCCCTTCAAGGTCCATTAGCAGAAGAGGTTCTTCAAACATTAACAGACACTGATTTAAAAACAATTAAATACTTCCGTTTCCAAGCAGACGTTGAAGTTGCTGGTCATAAAGCATTAGTATCTCGTAGCGGTTACACAGGGGAGGATGGTTTTGAATTATACGGCTCTCCAGAAGATATTAAAGCTTTATGGAACGAAATTTTAGAGGCTGGAAAAGACAAAGGCGTTGTACCAGCAGGTCTAGGTTGCCGTGATACACTTCGTTTCGAAGCAGGTCTTCCATTATACGGGCAAGAGCTTTCAGCGACAATTTCACCTCTTGAGGCTGGTATTGGTTTTGCTGTGAAATTAAATAAAGAGGGCTTTAATGGTCATGATGCATTAGCGGCACAAAAAGAAAATGGACTGTCACGTAAAATTGTAGGTATTGAAATGATCGATAAGGGGATTCCTCGTCATGGCTATAAAGTGTTTAAGGATGGTAAGGAAATCGGTGAAGTGACAACAGGTACTCAGCTTCCTTCCTCTAAACGCAATGTTGGTCACGCATTAATTGACAGTCAATTCACAACTATCGGAACTGAATTGGAAATCGAAATTCGTGGTAAGCACTTAAAGGTAGTAACAGTTGAAACACCGTTTTACAAACGTTCAAAATAAAAGTTGAAAAGAGGGACCTACATTTATGAAACATCGTTATTTACCAATGACGGAGCAAGATAAACAAGAAATGTTAGACGTAATAGGCGTATCCTCAGTTGATGAGTTATTTGGGGATATTCCAGAAAAAGTACGTTTTAAAGGCCTATATGATATTAAAGACGCAAAATCTGAATCAGCTTTATTAAAAGAATTAACGGCACTTGCTGCGAAAAATAAAGATACAAATGCTAACGTATCGTTTTTAGGTGCAGGCGTATACAACCACTATAAACCAATTATCGTGGACCATGTTATTTCCCGTTCGGAGTTTTATACAGCGTATACTCCATATCAACCAGAAATTTCACAAGGGGAATTACAAGCAATTTTTGAATTCCAAACGATGATTGCAGAGCTTACAGGTATGGATCTTGCAAACTCTTCTATGTATGATGGAGGAACAGCATTAGCGGAAGCGGGTATGCTGGCAGCTGGACATACACGCCGTAAGAAAATTTTAGTATCTGAGGCAGTTCATCCTGAGTATCGTGATGTCGTTGCTACATATGCATACGGTCAATCCATTGAAATTGTTACTGTTCCACAAAAAGATGGTGTGACAGATGTAGAAGCTTTAAAGGAACTAATGGATGACAATACGGCAGCTGTTATTGCACAATATCCTAACTTCTTTGGTCAAATAGAGGACTTACAAGTGATTGGTGATATTGCACATGAAGCAAAAAGTTTATTTGTCGTATCTGCAAATCCACTGTCACTAGGGGTTTTAACACCACCTGGTAAGCTAGGTGCTGATATTTGTGTAGGGGACGCACAGGTCTTTGGTATTTCTGAAGCATTTGGTGGTCCGCACTGTGGTTTCTTCGCAGTAACAACGAAGCTAATGCGTAAAGTTCCAGGTCGTCTTGTTGGTGAAACAGTAGACGGTGAAGGACGTCGTGGTTATGTTTTAACATTACAAGCACGTGAGCAACATATTCGTCGTGATAAAGCAACATCTAATATTTGTTCGAACCAAGCGCTTCTTGCACTTGCCGCTTCTGTAGCAATGACTGCTCTTGGCAAGCAAGGTGTTCGTGAAATGGCTATGCAAAACATTGCGAAAACTCGCTATGCTAAAAATGCCTTTGAAGCTGCAGGCTTCACAGTAGCATTCCAAGGTGCACACTTTAACGAAATCGTTGTAAAGACAAATAAATGTGTGAAAGAAATTAATAAAGGCTTAATTGAAAAAGGTATTATCGGTGGTTATCCTTTAGGTCAAACATATGACTCTCTTAAAAATCACGTGCTAATCGCTGTAACAGAATTACGCACGAAAGAAGAAATTGATGCACTTGTTGCGGAAATGGGGGCTCTTAATGCATAACGAAAATCAATCACTCATTTTTGAAATTTCCAAAGAAGGTCGCGTAGGTTACAGCTTAGAAGCACTCGATGTACCAGAGGTTGATCTCGCAGATTTACTGCCAGCAAACTTAGTACGCGTGGAAGCAGCGGAATTACCAGAAGTATCTGAGCTTGATATTATGCGTCATTATACAGCACTTTCTCGCCGAAACCACGGTGTGGACTCTGGCTTCTACCCTCTTGGTTCTTGTACGATGAAATATAATCCTAAAATTAACGAGGCAGTTGCCCGAATTTCTGGTTTTGCAAATGTTCACCCATTACAGGATGAGTCAACAGTTCAAGGTGCAATGGAGCTTCTTTACGATCTACAAACTTCATTAGTTGAAATTACAGGTATGGATGAAGTGACATTACAACCAGCGGCGGGTGCACATGGTGAATGGACAGCATTAATGATGATTCGTGCTTTCCATGAAGCAAACGGTGAAGGCCATCGTAATAAAGTTATCGTTCCTGACTCTGCTCACGGTACAAATCCAGCATCGGCAACTGTTGCAGGCTTTGAAACTATCACTGTTAAATCAGATGAAAATGGTTTAGTAGATATTGAGGATTTACGCAAAGTAGTTGGTGCTGATACAGCGGCATTAATGCTAACAAATCCAAATACACTTGGTCTATTTGAAGAAAACATTATCGAAATGGCAGAGCTTATCCACTCTGTTGGCGGTAAAGTATACTATGATGGTGCAAACTTAAACGCAGTTATGAGTAAAGCACGTCCTGGTGATATGGGCTTTGACTGCGTACACTTAAATTTACACAAAACATTTACAGGTCCTCACGGCGGCGGTGGCCCAGGTTCAGGTCCAGTAGGTGTAAAAGCAGATTTAATTCCATTCCTTCCAAAACCAGTTTTAGTAAGAACAGAGGAAGGAACATATCACTTCGATTACGACCGTCCACAATCAATCGGTCGTGTTAAACCTTACTACGGTAACTTTGGTATCAACGTACGTGCATACACTTATATCCGTACAATGGGTCCAGATGGCTTAAAAGCTGTTACAGAATACGCTGTACTAAACGCAAACTACATGATGCGTCGCTTAGAGCCATTCTACGATCTACCATATAACCGTCATTGTAAACATGAATTTGTATTATCAGGTCGTCGTCAAAAGAAACTTGGCGTTCGTACTTTAGATATCGCAAAACGTCTGTTAGACTTTGGCTACCATCCACCAACAACTTACTTCCCGTTAAATGTGGAAGAGGCGTTAATGATCGAGCCAACAGAAACGGAATCAAAAGAAACATTAGATGCATTCTGTGATATAATGATCCAAATTGCAAAAGAAGCAGAAGAAAATCCATCTATCGTACAAGAAGCACCACATACAACAGTCGTATCTCGCTTAGACGAAACACGCGCTGCTCGTACACCTGTGCTTCGCTACCAAAAAGCATAATTAACTACCATAGCGTCCAATGAGTACTTTAGTACTTGTTGGTCGTCTTTTTTTAATCTTTTTGATAAACGGAAGAAAAGGTCCGAGCGACGGAAAGAAGGTCGAAAGCGACGGAAAAAAGTCAGAGCGACGGAAGGCTGAGCCAAAGCGACGGAAAAAAGTCAGAGCGATGGAAAGAAGAATCAAAGCGACGGAAGAAAAAGTCAGAGCGACGGAAAGAAGAGTCGAAGTGACGGAAGAAAAGGTCCGAGCTACGGAAAGAAGAGCCGAAGTGACGGAAAGAATGATCCGAGCGACGGAAGGCTGAGCCAAAGCGGCGGATAAAAGTCAGAGCGATGGAAGAAAAGATCCGAGCGACGGAAAGAAGAGTCAAAGCGACGGAAAGAATGATCCGAGCGACGGAAAGAAGAGCAGAAGCGGCGGATAAAAGTCAGAGCGATGGAAGAAAAGGTCCGAGCGATGGAAAGAAGAGCAGAAGCGACGGAAGAAAAGGTCCGAGCGACGGAAAGAAGAGTCGAAGCGACGGAAAGAATGATCCGAGCGACGGAAAGAAGAGCAGAAGCGGCGGATAAAAGTCAGAGTGACGGAAGAAAAGGTCCGAGCTACGGAAAGAAGAGCCGAAGTGACGGAAAAAAGTCAGAGCGATGGAAAGAATGATCCGAGCGACGGAAAGAAGAGCAGAAGCGGCGGATAAAAGTCAGAGTGACGGAAGAAAAGGTCCGAGCTACGGAAAGAAGAGCAGAAGCGACGGAAAAAAGTCAGAGTGATGGAAAGAAGAGTCGAAGTGACGGAAGAAAAGGTTCGAGCGACGGAAGAAAAGCCGAAGTGACGGAAAAAAGTCAGAGCGACGGAAAGAAGAGTCAAAGCGACGGATAATAAAACCCCATCACAATGCCCCCGCCATTGAACCACTACCCCCTATAAGATAACTATTTAATAAAAGGGGGCATATTGATATAATTACATTAATTTGTATTTTAGTTAAAATAATTATATATTTTACGATAAAATGTAACAAAATTGTTCGAATTCATGTGAGGAAAGGGCTGATAGTTTAAAAATGCAAGCGATTCAAGTTGAATTGAGTTTACCAGCAAACAGTGTTTTGAATAATACATATAAAATAAAAGAAGTACTTGCTACTAGTAAATTGTCCTTTGTTTATATCGCGGAGAATATTAATGAAAGGAATCAAATAATTATTAAAGAGTTCTTTCCAAATGACATAGCTTTACGGGATTTAGATAATAAAACAGTCGTTAATCGTTTGCCATCAACAAAGCAGAAGTTCGAGGATTTAAAAGCTATTTTTCTAAATGAAGCGTTAATTTTGCAGCAAATAAATCATCCCAATATCGTCAAATATATGGACCACTTTGAAGAAAATGAGTCGATTTATATTGTGATGGAGTATTATGAGGGGAATTTATTAGATCAATATTTAAAGGATTATCCTATTAATAATAGGGATCATTTGTACACAGGTGTATTCCTCCCTGTAATTGATGCTTTAAGCTATTTACATAAAAAAGGCATATTACATCGAGATATAAAACCAACTAATATCATGATAGATTTAGAGGGTAAGCCATATTTACTAGATTTTGGTTCGGCGATTTTTTATAAAAACGATAATGATTATCAGATTTTTACTAGCCCAGGTTATTCCCCGCTTGAGCAATATTCAAATATATCAGAGCAAGGTGTATACACAGATATTTATAGTTTGGCAGCAACATTTTATTATTCTCTTACAGATATTATTCCTTTGGATAGCTCGCAACGCATAATTGAAGATAAAATTGTAAATGTGAGAAAATATAATGCGAAAGCGAGTATTATTTTATCTCGAACTATTATGTGGGGGCTGGCAGTACAGTCAAAAAAACGATGCTCTTCGCTTAAGTATTTAGAACTTGTTGTTACTATTGAAAATACTGCCAATAGGCTAAAAAGTTATTTCGAACGATGTAGATCTAAATTGCTAAGTAAATAATTTCTATGATTCAATATAACCATTTTTGATTTAAAATATATATTTTTACAACTGCTTATGAACTAGGTATTTTTACTCAATTAGCTATTTTTTTATAGTAAAAATAATAAAAAAATACACTTTTACTATTAAAAAATACCATAAATTTTACCATGTTTATTTTTTACTAAATATACATTTATGTAAATTATTTAACATAAAATCCTAATGTAAATATTGACAATAAAAATAGATGTTGTATAGTTACTTGTGATACATAATGTCATCAGTGAAGTGCGCATATAAAAGAATCTTCAGTAATTCTATATATGAGTGACTGTTGTATATAAATAATTGTATATAAATAATTACATACTCATATAGAAAAAAATAGCTATTGATTTTTTTGTTTGGAATTACCATTTTGTTACTTAATAGTATCATTTTAGGTTAATCATGAATTACGATCATATTTTATGTGCTAATCACTAATTGACTATGCTTACTCGAAATTCGTAACAAAAAGGAGGGATGGCTGTATAATCATACGGCCGACTGAATGGAGATTATTAGTCAAACAAACAGAACTATGCTCTTTGAGGAAATTAATCCAGAAAAAATGGATTTAATTACACTTGTTGGAGATGTAAAAGGGATTGACAGTCTTAGTGATGAAAAAATTAAAGAAATTAATGAAAATCTTCTTGTCAAAAGCTTCGACGAGTTTTTAGATAAGTTTTCTCCGACGGTATACTCATTCTACAATGCTGCTAACCAAAAGGTTATGTATACATTAAAAAAACCTGAAGGAATTCAAGATGACTGTATTTCTGAAATAGCTATAGACCAAAATAATGATTTTTTAAAAATGCTATTTACCCTCATCGATACGAAAAGAAGTCAGGGCATTGCGAATGTTGATTTTAAGTTTGAAAATTTGCTTGATATGATCTCTCCTAAAAAGGTTATGGACGACATACGACAAGTCCGAAAAGAAATCCATTACCTATATGGTGAATATGACAAGTTAGATGAAGGCGATCCAAAAAAATTGGATACAGGGGACAAGCTAAACCTAATGTTCGAAGTAGCAAGTAAAAACTACAACAATGTCATGGCGATGCTTCCTTTAGCAATTGAAGATATTAAAACGAGACTATTGTTAGGTGCTAATCAGGATGAAGATGAATCCGAAAAATTACAAATTGGGACACTTTCTATTGGTGACAATGGTGAATTAAAAATCATTGAGGCACCGCAAAATAATAGCTCGGAACTGATGGTTATTGAAGACAATAGTAACTATGGTTTAAGCACAGTTTTTGAAGAGGACTACGAGGCAATTACAGAGTCACCATCCTCTTATGTTAAGGATTTGGTCGTAAGAACTTTCTCTCCTTTACCAGCTGTGAGAGCTGAATTAGATGTAGAAACAGAGGTTCAAAACTACAATACTTACTTAGAATTCTATAAGGATGCTAAGGATGAGTTTGTAAAAACAGTGAAGCCATTAGTTGAAAAGCTATTAGGCGTAAAAATGTACTTTGATCAGTATGCAACTAAAAACAAAGGTATGCAGCCCTCGTTACTTGTAACGAATACAAAGTTAGATATGCTCGTTAAAAGTAATAATCTACCACGATTACGCACGTATTTAAACACGGTTAACTCCAAAAATGACTTTACAGATACAGTATGGTACGGAATTGTCCCTGCACTAGAATTAGAAGCTTCCGGAAAAATGAAAGTTAGTAGAGCTAGATTTAAAGGGAACGATAAAGTTGCCAAGCAAGAAGGTAATACTATGGAATCATTATCTATTCTTCTTGACACTGTGAAAGACTATAAAATACAGATCTTCTTCAACTTCATGGCAGAAGAAGAAACGACATTCAATGGAATTGCTACTGCAGGTATTGATCGCTTGATCGATAAATGCTCAGTGCTTATTCGAAAAGATTATAGTGAGTTTGCGATACCATGTTTACCGAACTTCACGATCATTCCTAAAGATAAATCAGGTGTAATCATTGATACAAGAATGCAGACAACGGAAAATGGAGCGCGATTATCTAAAGAAAAAGAAGATATTTTAAAACTTTGGATAGAGGGCGTTTATGTTGGTGCTAGCTATGTAGCGGCAGGTATTGTTTCAGCTTATCAATGTCCGGAATATTTGAAAGATTCTTTCAGAAATGTTCAGAGAAATTATCCTGGTGTACGCTTCGATATTGAAGCTGGTGATAACTCACTAAGAACCGTTACAACAATGGCGAAAGAAATCTCAGGATTTACTAATAATATTAAAGATGCTATTAACAGCAGAAGCTTTGGCTTTGTATTCTCATCAGAAAATGCACAGCTTCAAGATAAAGAAATTAAACGTATTACCGTGTATAAAGCTAGAAGTTTAGCGATGGAAGAAGATGGATTTGATTCGATCTATAAAACACAAGTGAGTACGTATATTGAAAGAATTTTACGATTCCAATCAGGTGACTTTAAGCATGAAAATATCGTTCGATTCTTTAGTAATAATCCAAGTAGTCAAAAGAGTAAATGGATTAATGATAAAGGCTACGTAAACTCCATTATTCAAGATGGAGATGACATCGGCTACATTATTGATGAAAAAACAAGCACTTGTCAGATTGACCTGGTATTTAATGGTAATGTTAAGAACCTTGAAGTCATGATTACAAAGGCAAGTAGTGCTGTTAAGGCCTAACAAATTTGCACATACACTCAAAAACTTTTTAAGTCGTATGTTTAAGATTTATTCTTAAATCTTTTAACATAAATATTAGAATCTTTCGAAAGTTATAAGGTGAAAAACATTACATATTTCTCCATGCATTTATTTGATTAGCATGGGGGAATGCATACAACTAGTTATACATTTCACCTATGAGGCTTTTTGAAACGATTCAACAAAAATTTTAGGAGGTACTAAAAATGGGTTTTGTATTAAAAGTAGAAGGATCAGAAGCAATTGAATTAGGGTTAGATAGCATTATGTCTGTTCAGTATGAAACAGATACTCCAAATGATTCTAACGCGCGTTCAACAGATGTAGGAGCAACTTTAAAAATTAAAGGTAAAATTCTTACTGCAACTGATGGTGATAATTCTGATGACACAATGAAATTAGGATTATGGTCATTAGTACCAGCTGAAAAAGCTGACTGTTACCGTAAAGTAACTTTAGAAGTTATTTCTGCTGATCAAGTAGTAAGAAAAATTCATTTCCCAAATGCTTTCGTTGTTGACTATTCAGAACAGTTTGGTGACACAGAAGGTATTGGTGAATTCTACTTATTCATTAAGCAAAAGAAAGACAAAACAGACTTGGCGAAAATCGAAGGCGGCTACGCTGTTTAAGATTGCTGCTTGATAGCTATTCCACATTATCTAAGGGACTTTTATAGTTCCTTAGATAATTTTGAATAATCCTAATACTGGGGATGAAAAATATGAAAACGCATTATGAAACTTTAGGTGTTAGTAGAGACGCCACGCAAGCACAAATAAAACTAGCTTATCGAAAACTATCCAAAAAACATCATCCAGACGTGAGCGGTGGAAACAAAGAATCTGAAAAGATTTTCTTAGAGGTGACAGAGGCATATAAAGTACTGAAGGATCAAGCTTCAAGAGAAGCGTATGATGCAGGGCTAGATGGCGCTAGTCAAAAGTGGGGTAATGGGCAGACATCTGAAAAGCAGTCTTCGCGCCAACATTCTACTGAAAAAAAACCAGATTTTAATATGAGCAATATTGAAAAGAACTTTGAGCATTTTTTTGGTTTTAATCCTAAAACAAAGGAAATGGGATCAACCCTTAATAAGAACGCAAAGAAGAATCCACTAGATACAACTGATTTATTTGAACGTTTTTTTTACAAGTAAAACGAAGCCATAGCTAGTATGAAGGAGTGTGATACCATGTATGACCAAAATTCAATGAATGCATACACTGAAAACCCAAAGAAACTAATGATTATAAAATTAATCGATATTATTATTGTCACAATCGCCTTCTTTTTCATTTTATACGTATTTGTCATGAATCAGAATTTTATGTTGAAAACAATTATTGGACTAATGCTGGTCATACTAGCAATTGTTTATGGCTCTGTTAAGTATGAAGCAAAAGATAAAAATAACGAAGTGACAAAAAAGAAAATTCGAAAATTAGTTCTCCTCAATGATCGTGGAGCTGAAATAGATGAATGGGAGATTGATGATCAAACATCATTACTTATTGGGAAAAGTTCAGCAGATAATAAGGCAGATATCGATTTAAGCGGAACTGAATATGAATCGCTTATCAACTATGAACATGCCGTATTAAATAATGTTTCAGGAGTATGGTACATAGAGGATATTGATTCGGTAAATGGTGTTGGTATCAAAAAAGCCCACAAGCGCGTTAAAAACAGAATAAAACACGAAAACCCTTACCCGATAGGTAATGGTGACACAATATACATAGCAAATACACGGATTTTAGTGAAATAGAGACAAGTAAATTCGTAAACATAGACGGGGGATAGCGAAAATGAGTTTGATAAGATGCACAAATGGTCACATGTTTAGTTCCAGAAGACATAGAAATGTATGTCCGTATTGCAACGTAATGGTGGAACAGGAGCAAAGACCAAGCGGTCAGCAAGTAGCTGTAGCTGAGGTAGATGATAAAACAATGCCATATCTCGGAGAAATGGATGGCATTGATCCGGTAACAGGATGGCTAGTTTGTATTGAAGGGCCACAAATGGGGCGAGACTATCGGATTTTATCGGAAAAAAACTTTATTGGTAGAGCAGAGGATATGCACATTCGGATTGTTGGAGATAATTCGATTTCTCAGCGAAACCATGCAGTCATTGTTTATGACCCTAAAAAAAGGAACTTCTATTTACTTCCAGGTGATGCTTCTGGCTTAGCGTATCTAAATAATGAAGCAGTTTATACACCAACAGAACTTGCAGCGTATGATGTGATTCAGTTAGGCAGAAGTATGTTTCTTTTTATTCCCTTATGTGGTGTTCATTTTGAATGGGAAAACAACAACAGTGAGGAATGATGACGGATGGATCAGAAACTACTGCCATACATAATTGCACTTATTTTTATTGTTGTACTCGTTGCATTATTAATCGTTAGAAACATGCTTGCGCAACAAAATGAAAAAACAAAAATAGCAGTAGGAAATGGTCAAACGATTGGCAGACGTGATGAGCAGGATGATTATTTCTCTACAGCGGAAACGAACGATGGAACAATAGCTGTACTAGCAGATGGTATTAGTGGTTTAGCAAACGGTAGGATGGCAAGTACGGTTGCTGTTAATACATTTATTGAAGAATTTAAAAAGCTAAGCGGTCTAAACAATTTAGAAAAATTTTTTAAGGAGGCAGCTTTTGCAAGTAATCATATGATTGTTGAAAATTTAAATGGCTCGAATGGTGGTACTACATTAGTAGCAGCCGTTATTGATAATAACGGATTTCTTCATTGGGGAGCAGTTGGCGATAGTGTTATAACCATATTCCGAAACGGAGAATTCAAGGCCATCAATCAAAAGCATATTTTTGAATCAGTGTTAACTGAGCGATATATATCTGGTGAAATATCTCAGCTTGAGGTGCAAGAAAACCCTTTGAAAAAGAGACTTATCAATTATTTAGGGTATGAAGGCTTTAAAAATATGGATATCGGAAAAAGTCCGATTCAGCTAAATAGAGGGGATAAAGTATGTCTATTTAGCGATGGCGTCTATGATACTTTAACAGAGGTTGAAATGGAACAAATTCTCTCTCAGCAAGCTACTCCCTATGATATTGCTCAAGACATAATAAAAGCTGTCGAACAAAAACGCTTAAAAAATCAAGATAATGCAACGATCGTTATTTTGGAAAAAACATGGTAATCATTTTACGTGTGTTATAAATGAGTCAGTATATGAGGAGGAGTAATCATGAGAAAGGAAAATAGCAATTTTAAAACAAGCTTTTTATCCGAAGCGGGCTCATTTTTGCAAAATAAAGATTACTTTGCCTATACAGAGCTAGACGATGTAGCCTGCTGGGTAGCGGTAAAAGGGTTAGATTCTGATCAGGAAATAAGTAGTGCGGAGCTTGCTGTAAAAGCAATTTTAGAAAAATTTATGGAAAAGCCATCCATGTCCAGACGGAGAATTAAATATTACTTAAAATATGCACAAGATATACTTCAAGCTCAAAGTTTAAGGGTGAGGTTGAAGGCTAGTATTGTCATTGTCGTCTCAGATTACTCAAAGATGATTGTAGCCGTAGCAGGAAATTCAAGATTGTATCATTTCCGTAATGGGACTTTATCTTTTAAAAGTACGGATCAAAGCTTAGCGCAAGAAATAGTGAATGATAGGAATCGTTCGCTCGATATTAGTCAGCATGAGGAAAGGACTAATTTGCTAAATTATCTTGGCAAACCAAAAGATTTCAAGCCTTTTGTTTCAAAGAAAATGAAGTTAATGGATGACGATGTACTAGTGCTTTGTACAGCTGGCTTTTGGGAAGATGTCAATGAAATTGAAATGGCCGATGCGTTGGAAGATGCAAAAGAGCCTGAGAAATACGTTGATGTATTAGAAGAAGTACTGTTAAGCAGGCAAAAGAAAGTCGTCAATAATTACACAATTGCGGCAATATTTGCTAATAAGGTTTATCAGGAAACAAAAAAGAAAAAAATGAAATACATCAAAATGATTACAGCTGCATTAGTGCTGGCTTTGGTCGTAGGTGGAGGCACGATTTTTTATCAGGCTAAGCAAGCTAAAAAAATGGCTGAATTAACCATCGAGATGAAAGATCACGAAAAGAGTGGAAACCAGTATTTCCAAGATGGCACTTATGATAAGGCACTGCTGGAATATAGTGAGGGCAGAAATGCTGCTAAAAAATTGAAGGATCCAATACATAGAAATGTAATAGCGAGAAAATTAAGAGTTACCGATCTGATTATCAGTGGAGATAAAGCAGCCGAAGAAGGTAAATTTAACGATGCACTTGAGAAATATGAAAAGGCTAAAAAAGAAGGAAAGCTTATAAAAGACTTTGGGAAAGCAGTAGTTGAACAAAGAATCGCCAATATGGATACTATTGTACAAATTGCTGAAGCCGTGAAAGATGGAGATTTTCGATTTGAGGCAGAAGATTATAATGGGGCTCTAGAAACGTATCAAAAAGCAAGAAAAAAAGCCCTAACAATTGCCTATACAGGCGAACCTGAAATTAAGACAAAAATAGAAGAGACAGAGGCTAAAATTGCTGAATTGAAAAAGGCCCAGAAGGAATTAAAAGCTGAAGGTTTAGAAAAAAGCGGAGATCAGAGCTATGCACGCCAAGAGTTTGGAAAAGCAATTGAATACTATACACTTGCACAGGAAATTTATCAGGAGACAGAGCTGTTGTCGAAAGTTTTAGGTCTTGAGCGAAAGGTTATGAACGCCAATGATAAATTAAATCCTCCTCCTCAAGCACCAGCTGCCGATACAGCGCCTGATCAGGTTGCTCCGCCTACGAATGAAGGAACAGCTGCAGGTGAGCCATCTGATGAAAGAGGGAAAATAAATTGATGAAAGAGCTCATGATTGAACGGTTACGCAAAATAGAGGATTTAGAGCAACGTCAACTGCTAAAGGATATTGTAAGTGGCGTTTTTGTAAATTTAATCGACTACCAGGATGACATGAACAAAAGGCTTGAAGAGCGCGTATTCAATGAAATAGATGATGCTGAGAATAGGTTTGATATTTATGTGACGTTAAGTTCTAAGGAAGATGTTGACCCTATTCACGAATGCTTATTCCCGATGCGACAAGCTGACTTAGAAAGTAAATCAATCCAAATAAAAAAACTGCTTGAATCGCTTAAATACAATGAACCAGCTGTGTTGTTCACCTTATTTTTAGCGTGTGATTCCATGCAAATACAACAGTTACTTGCCGAGCAGCGACTCTTTAATGGAAGGCTAGTTACGACGGAAGGACAAGTGGAAATTAAGGTCAGCCTTTCACAAAATACAGACTATATACAAGAAATGAACAAGCTGTATCCGCTCTTCCAAATAAATGGATTACCATGGAAAACCATTAATCATCCATTTGTTTATAAATTTTTTAATGTCAATTTAGTAAATTGCCCACCTTTAGATGAGAATGCTGAAATTACTGAAATAATCATTGATTTAGAAGAGTATGAGGACAAAAAACGTCTAAATATGGTTCCGTTATGGAATATTGAACGTCATGAGGTCAAAAATGTCGGGTTTCCAGTTCCTGCTATCGATAAAGTGAATTTTGAACATGTCCTTTCCGTACGTAAAATCGGAAACGAGCATGGCTATCTTGTTGAAGCAGAAGAGGATAATGTTCGTTACGTTAAACGTTCAGACAATGAATTAACGATAGTTTCACCTCAGGATAAGTCAGGGGTTTGGCAGCTAATCAAAATTGCAAAAGTGGAAGATGAGAAGATTGGGAAATTAAATTACGAGCTCGTATCAAATCGAAGAATCGAGCATTTTATCCACAAATTCGCTAACAAGTATACAGCTACTGTTAAAACGAAAGGTGAAATTACACGAATGATTAACTCCTTTGAGGCAGCTAATCGTTTTGAGCTTGTCGATGTCGAAATAGTGGAATCTTTCTCAGGAACAAGCTTTACGCACTCCGCGAACCCGTTCTTAACGGAAATGATGGGAGAAAATAATCATAGAAAAACGATGCTATTAAAATTTAAGGCGGAAGAGGAAAGAAACTTTATCGCAAACGATATATTAAGCTTCCTCGTATCAGAAGTACAGCGGCATTTCTTCGAATATGAATGTGTAGGTGTTTGGCTATGAACTATATTTGGGATTTGCTTATTAAAGCTGAGGATGAAGGCCTTTCTAAAAAGGATATATATTTTCATCTTGCCGAAGCCTATTCACCCTATATGGAACTTAGTCCACAACTATTAAATGCACAAGATGTTGACCAGCACGTTGAAGTAAATCCGTACTATCGCTATTACGGAATTTTTAATGGTCTTTTTCATCCTGATAATACTTCAGATATAGAGTTTAGGAATTATCTTTTGGATACCGTATTGCATTTTTTAGCTGAAATTGATCGTATGCAAGGTATGAATAAAAGAGAGTTTTATATTCGCTTTATTTTGAGGGAAATCGAGGCCGATGTATTTGGTAAATTAGTGCGTGACAATATTCATGCCTTTACGAAAAAGGAGCAAGAAATAGTCGCCCTCAACATGCTAAGACTGTACCGGACTGGTGAAGAAATTTACTTATTAAAAGATACGCTGAAAAGGCTCTTTAAAAATTGCATGATTTATGTGAAATCGGAAGACCAGGATGAGCTACTTGTATACATCCGTCAAAAGCAGACAGAACAGAATGAGCGAAAGGTACAGCTTGTACAAGAAATTTTTCTGCCAATAGGCTTTCATATGGAGGTTTATTGGCAATATCACTTCGGCATTATTGATGCAGAGGAAACGATGAAGCTAGATCGAATAGCTCTTTACTAAATAGGGCAGAGGAGGCATTCCAATGACAACTAAATATTCATATAAGCTGTATGCCAATAAGCGTAACACAGACAAGAAATATATGACCTATACACGAGTAGAATTAATGGAAATGACAACCTTCCAGCTTAGAAATATTTGCTATAAGGAAAAGCTTGTGACTGGGCTTATTAATACACTGACAAGAGACGAGTTAATCGACAAAATTTTAAGATACCGTGGCTCTGAAGAAAACCCTCTTATTAGAGAAAAAAAGGATGGGGGTTTTGAACGAGTAGAAGCGGCCATGCAAGAGTATTTAAAAACACCGATGTCTGACAATGGTGACATTAAAATTCCTGCCAAAATGAGCTTATATAGCGGGATGAAGATTGATAAACCCGACCAGTATTTCGTTGAAACAGGCGGTTTCCTTGTTGAATCTAATGTACTGCTAGTTAATGAGCAGCTGGAGCTTTGTGGCATCCTTAATATCCTTAAAGATGACGAAGTCCCAAATCAATACTATTTCGCTGCTGACCAAGCAATTGGAATTCGGAAGACAAACAATAAAAACTATAGCTTTATTTTTTTAAGAAAGCAAGATTCAGAGTATATCTATAAGACGTACTATCAGGAGACCCCACTTCCGCCAACAAATCTTCATTATTATAAAGTTCCAATACCAGATTTAGAGATGAAACAGCTGGAAACAACGAATGCCATTCTTGCGATTGACTTTGGTACAACCAATACAACGGCTGGTGTTTATTTAGAGAGTGATTATGTGTCCTCTCCTTGCAGTCATGATTTATTAAATAACAGAATTCAGCTAAATAGCATCAATTTTGTGCAATTTCCAGATCCACTTCATCAAAACGAATGGATTGAAGTAGTGCCGACAGTCATGACTGTAGCAGATTGCTCCAATGCAGATCAAGTAGGCTATCACTTTGGTTATGAAGCGTTAAAAATGATGAAAAAAAATAGCTATACATCATTGGCTACGAAATTCCAAGGTATTAAACGCTGGGTTAGTAATTATGCCAAGCTGGAAGAGGTGATGGATGCTAACGGGAATACGGCACTTGTTCCACGGAGCCAAATTATAAGAGAGTTTATGCTTTATATTATTCGAATGGCAGAGCATCAATTTAAATGTCGCTTTAAGCATTTACATATTTCCAGTCCTGTTAAGCTGAAAACACAATTTTTAGATATGTTTCGTGCGATTTTACCTGAATATCAAATTGAAACGGAGCATGCTCTCGATGAAGGAATGTCGGTTCTTTATAATACGATTGCCAATCAAATAGAGAATAATAGTTTTCTTGATGGCAAGGAATATAAAGCACTCGTGATCGATTGTGGTGGCGGAACAACAGACCTTTCTTCCTGTAAGTTTCGGATAGAGGACGGACATATTTCTTACAAAATTGATATTCATACTACCTATGAAAATGGGGATACGAATTTTGGAGGCAACAATATTACGTATCGTATTTTCCAATTTATGAAAATCGTCTTTGCCAATTATTATAGTCGAGGAAAGAATGATTATGATATCGATGCATTAATCGATATTCCAGGTAAGGATATTTATCGATTTGTAGACGATCATGGTGTGGAAGCAGTGTACGAGCAATTCGAAAAAGCCTTTGTAGATGCCGAAAATATTATCCCTACACGCTTTAAAGAATATGAAAATCGCACACGTGATGAATACCTCCGTGTCCGCAATAATTATTATTTCTTATGGGAAATGGCAGAAGAGATGAAGAAAGAGTTTTTCCGCAAAACGGGTATATTAAGAAGTCGTTTTTATGCGGATAGCGATATGCAGCATGATAGTGATTTAAATGTCACAGCAGTAGACCGCTGGTGCCTGTCGTTGGTGGAAAATAATCAATTTAAAGAAGTTTATGACTTCCCAAATGTCTTTTTCAATATTAAAGAAATCAATCATCTCATAAAGGCGGATATTTATGATATCGTGCGGGAGTTTTTAGAGGAATTTTATGAGAATGGCATACTGAGTGACTATTCCATCATTAAATTAACGGGACAATCCTGTAAAATAGACGCATTTCGCGAGGCTTTAAAGGAATTTGTACCAGGACGCAGCATTGAGTTTAGACAAAAGGCTGAAAATATCGGTAAAGTTCCAGAGTTAAAGCTTGCTTGTTTAAGGGGAGCGCTTCGTTATTTAAATGCCAAAAAAATCGGCATGATCGAAACAGAAGTGACGAACCATGCGCCAGTTGTCCCTTACGCTGTCAGTGCCTTTACACATAATCGTCAGGAAAAATTATTGATTAGTAGCTTAGAAAGATTAAATCAAATTCACGGTACGATTTCTCGTCCATGGGGTGTAAAAGAGGTGGAATTTTTCCTTACAGGCAACGACGAGCACTCATCGTATAAATACACTTACTTAAATCGTCAAGAGGATTATACACCTGTTCTTTATGAGAATATTGCCATGCACTATCAAGATAAAATTCCGCAGGACGAGACGGACTCCATCACGAATGGAGAAGTGAAGTTCTTTGTCTTTGCCGGCGAAGATCATTGGGGCTTCCATGTAGTTCCAGTAGCGCGAAAAGACGAACAGTTGTTTATCGGAAGCAAGGAATTCTTTGCCTTCGAAACCGATTTGTCTGAGCTGGATTTCTTTGATGGATTAAAGTAAGCAGTGAAAAACAAGAAAAGAGGTGGGTGACAGCTTGTTTGCCAATCGATATCCACATTTTCAAAAGGGCCGCATTTTAAAGCGAGAAATGCTGGAAAATTTGCGAGATTACCCAAGAGAATTTTTAGATTTATATTTCCAAGATTATTCTAATGGCATTATTGCTGGTGCCAATATTGTCGTAGCAAATACAAGCCTCATCATTACAAAAGGCATTATCAAGCATAACGGAAAGCTCTATACGCTACCTAGTAGCTATGAGCTTCCTTATGAGGCAACAGGAAGCGAAATGATTCTGAAAGTACGATTTGCTGAAGAAGTGAATGAATTAGATTTTAGAAGCCTCGACACTGAAATTATCCTAGATGATTCATTAGAGCTTGCAAATAATGAGCTAGAGTTGGCACGCTTTAAATTAAAATCGGGTGCAAAACTGCGTTCGGAGTATATTGATTTTTCCGATTTTGCTACTGAATACAATACGGTTAATTATCTTCACAGTCAGTATGCAGGTTTTCAAAAAAGCACTTACCATCCAATCATTTTGCACTATTTTGCACGAGAGCTGTTAAAAAATCGACCAGCGAATCCGTACGATATAGCTTTTGCTTTAGAATGCATAAATCAGGAGCGGGTTCAACGAGATGCAATTGATTTCTATATTTGCAATCGGCTAGAGCTAGACTATCAAACATTTTCTAATAGTCAAATTCATAAATACTTGAACCGTATTTTATTGGAATCAAAACGTGGTGGTCGTATGACTGGGCACAGTCAAGGGCGACCGAAGCGCATGATTGTTGACTAACTGATGGTCTGCTAATGAAAAAACGTTCAAGAAATGGAAGGTGAATGGGTTGAAATTTTTAGATGAACAAATTATCGCCCTTAGAAACGAAATGCGAGAGCAGGAACAACATGAATTAGCTCAAAAGGAAGCAGCTTTAAAAGCAGAGCAAACACCACCTGAGGAGCCTATACAGGAGGAACAGTCTGAGCTAGAAGCAATTGACCTTTACAAGGATTTTGTCAATATAGATGAGCAGGAAGTGCCAGTCATTGATCAGCATGTCCTGGAAGGGAAAATTTCGTTCCGAATGCCGAAAATATTTTCAATCATGCCAGCACAGTTAGCCTCATTAAAATATCCGTCAGAACGAAGACCGAACATTATTTATACAGATGAATCATCTACTATTAATCTAGCTTTCAACAAGACATCACATTCTTTACCTGATGAGGGTGTAGCTGAGTTTCAGGAAAATATGATTGACGCTCTTGAGCAAGCTCAGCCTGCAGCAGAATGGTTTGATACAGATGTGATCAAAATAGATGACAAAACAGTTGGCTTTATCGAGGTCATGACACCTGCCATTGATGGTGAGATTTTTAATTTAATGTTCTTTGTATCGATTGATGGGAAAGCGCTTATCGGTACGTTCAATTGTATGGAGGAGGATACCGAGACTTGGCGTCCTATCGCAAGAGCGATGATGGAAACGATGCAATTTGCACCTAACGGAAGGATAGGAGGAGTATGACGATGAGCGAAGTAGTAACTGCCTATCATAATATTCAAATATTACCATTCAAGCTGGTGAGCATCCAAGAGCTTACGCTCACTAAGAAAATGAACGAGCACGCGACATTACACTTCACGGGCATTGTACCAGAGGAAGTTCGAGATCAGTATGTCGAAATGACAGAGGTCCATTCAGCGATTGAAGTGAATCAGCTCGATCATTTAGGTGCACCTACCCCGTTATTTAAGGGGGTTATATTAGGTGTCAAAGTACATACAATTCGGGGAATTTACTACATCGAAGTCGAAGCTGCCTCCAATACTTACTTCCTCGATATTAAAAAGAAAAATTGCTCCTATCAGGATATAGGGATGACCTATTCTTCCTTATTCAAACGAATGAGTCCCCTTTACCCTGGTCTCGATGTCATCGATGAGGCTTCAAAAGGAGGAAAATTAGGCAAGTTTACCTTGCAATATCGAGAAACCGATTGGGAGTTTTTAAAACGTCTTGCCTCCCGCTTTAACACTGGACTAGTTCCTGCAGCTACTTTCGATAAGCCAAAGTTCCATTTTGGTGTTCCTACAGGTCATGCAAAAGGAAAGCTAGAAGACTATCATTATACGACAAGAAAAAAACTAGCAGACTATCTCCTCTATACAGAGAACGGCAATGATGGTATGGGAGAACATGACTTTATGTACTATGAAGTAGAAACCGATAAGGTACTTGCCATAGGCGACCACGTAACCTTCCATAAACATATACTCTATGTTTGTGAAGCTTATACGTCGATGAAGGATGGTTTACTAAAGCATCATTATACACTTTCAACGAAGAAAGGTATGAACAAGAGTGAAACCTTTAACGAAGAAATTTCGGGTGTATCTATAGAAGGTAAGGTGCTAGAAGTTGCCAAGGATCATATTAAGGTCCATCTAAACATTGATGAAAAACAGGATAAAGACAAAGCGCATTGGTTCCTCTACTCAACGGTTTATACAGCTGAGGGGCATAGTGGCTGGTATTGTATGCCTGAAATTAACGACTTTGTTCATGTATATTTCCCTTCGTATCGAGAAGAAGAGGGAATTGCTAGCGGCTCAATTCGAAAAAATTCAGACAGCACCGCAACGAATAAACTAGATGATCCTTCGACGAAATATTATAGAACAGCCTTTGGCAAAGAAATTAAGATGAGTCCAACGGAAATTGTCATTACAGCACAGGATAACGATATTTTTATCCGTTTAAATGAAGCGAGCGGTATTGAAATTTTTAGTAAAAAGGAAATTAAGCTTATTTCCGAGGCAGATATTTCAGTCAATGCAAGCAAGAAAATTCTGTTGTCTGCGGAAGAAGAAATTTCACTAAAATGCAAGGAAAGTAAAATAACGATGGATGGCAGTGTGCAAATTTTCGGGAAAGAAGTAAAGGCCAATTAATAGCCCGTAGATGGGTTTCTTAATTAATAGAAAGAAGGAGACACATATGCAAGCAGAGGAAGTTTTACAGCATTTTTATGAAACGGAAGTAGAGAAAAGACGGTTGAAATATCTCTTTGCGTTAGAGGATTTTTTCCAAGCCTCAAAAGAGGAGCTTGCAGAGGAATTTAGAAAATCCTTTCAAATCATTTGTCGTCAGCTACAGCAGCAACAAGCTCTTCAACAGAAAGGCCCAATTGGACATATTACGTTCTCCATGCTACGTACAGAGCTACTGGAGGGGCGTCATCACTATTTGGTGGAAGGGACAGATGAGGAATGGTTCTTTGATCAACGTCCTATTTTAACTACGTATGATGCAAGTTGGGCTTTAAGCTTTTTAGAGCAATTTGCTGAGGAATTATATTTATACAGCAAGACATTCATGGGAGCCATTACCCAAGCGGATATTGAGCACATCAAGCTAAAGGAAGCGACTCATTTCCATCAATATGTTATTAGCCTTGCTAGATATGCATTGCCAGACATTATTAGATGTCCCGAATATTTAGCACTTGATCGTGAAGTTGCTGTAGAAATTCGTATAGGTGAATTTTTGGATGTCAATGAAGTTGTCTATAGCGAAGATTTCTCCTCGAAGGATATCGATGAAATTAAAGATTGGCTAGCTCAAAAATTAGAGGATGAATATGCATATGAAGTATTTAGCAACTTAAATTTATCTGGTGGCAACTATGAAGACCTAGATATTCAATATGCCTTTTTCCAGAAAACGAAATTAGCACATAGTCAAATGCGAAATTGCTTACTTATTGGAGCTAACTTAAAGGATAGTCAGCTTATGGACACTGATTTAAGTTTTAGTTCAATCCATGAGGCAGATTTTAGCAATAGTCAATTACAAGGTGCAAAGTTCCAACAAGCTCAGGGAGCAAGCGGGCTAACTGATCGACAGCAGTGGGAAATGCCAGGCTACCACCCAGTGCGCTTTACTGGCGCTAATTTAGAAGGGGCTGATTTTGAGCTTGCTAATTTACGAGGTGCTTGCTTTGTCGGGGCTAACGTCAAAAATGCCCGTTTTGAAGGCGCCAATTTAGAAAAAGCCGTGTTCTCGAAGGAAGCACGGGAGCATCTAAAGCTAGATCCATTCCAAACAGCGAGTGTCATTTGGAAATAGATGTCGTGAAAAAGGAGATTAAAAGATGAACTATTTTATTCTATCTCAGGATGAGCGTATCTCGAATGCTGTAGAACCAGTTGGCATTTCAAAAATTATAAAAAAAGAACTATTAACAGTGGAAAGAATGGAAGAGCTAGATGAGCTGGAGCGTCAATTTCCTGTTTTAGATAAAAGTGAAAATGACTATATCGATTTTATCGAAAAGCCCATTGCTCTTTTAGCTGATCCAGTGAAGCAGCTAGTGGAAAAATATGAGCCGCGCTTACCATTTAAAGCAGTTGTTCTCGTAGATATGCCGAAATTAAAACAGACGTTATATTGGCTCTCGATCCCGCCAAAAGTAGCCTGCCTTTCAGCACAAACCGAATTCAATCTAGACGGAACGCTGAAAAAGCTCGTTATTGATGAGACTTTGGCCGCACCATACACTTTCTTTCAAATTGAAGGGATTAAAGAGGATTATATCATTATCAATATTGAGCTTGCGGAAAGTATATTGCGCCGAGCATTTCGAGGTATTCGATTACGTAAAGTGCAAACAGAAGGCAAATGGAACGAGATCTTTCAAATACATAGTGTAGGAGAGAATTAACATGAAAAAAAATGGGCATCGGTTGCTTTCGCAGCATTAGTACTAGCTGGTTGTGGGGCAGGTGAGGCTGAAAAAGGTGAGAAAAAAGAGCCCGTAGCTGAACAGGGAAGCGCAGCTAAAGTAGATATGAGTAAAGAAAATTTGGCTAAAAGCTTTAAAGAAGGCACATTTAAGGCAGATGTCATGGCAATCGGTCTTCCAAAAGATATAAACGAGAAAGTGGAAAAAATTACAGCAGCTATGCAGGCTTCTCTCGCAAAAAATAAAGAGTGGTATTTAGAAACAGTTGCCGGTCTAGCTGAAGGTGAGAAGCTTCCCTATGATGAAAAATTAGGCATTACAGAAGACGAATATAAGTTTTTCCTAGAGCTTAATCAGCATTTCCAGCTCGGAAAAATTGGCGAAAGTGATATTACTATTGCCAAAAAGGATGATCAGACAACGATTGAAAATCCTACAGCTACAATTGTGAAGAAGCTAACAATTAGCGCGGATGGAAGCACATTGCAAAGTGATTTAGGTGATCTTTCATATGTAGAGGAAATCAAAGCTTCCGATGCACAAAAAATAACAGGAAAATGGAACGGTCATTTATATCGCATGGGTGGCGATGATACAAAGCAGGTTCTCAAAGTTTCAATTGGCCAGCTAGAGGATAGCAAGAAAAACATTATTTATACAGAGTTGTATGAAGAAGGTAAAGAGCAAAAAGACGAAATCATTATGTTCTAAAGTGATTTGTTTTTTTAGCGATATCTAGGCATTCAAGCATCGCGATATAGATTCTTAAAAGCGGAAATAGCAACGTATTATTTTCGCTTTTGAGTGTGCAACGGCGAGGTGAATGCACTTTTCTTATAGAAAGGGTGGTTTTTGATGGCAGATGAAATGCAGACAAAAGGCGATGAGCAGCGCAGTTATGTAGTCGCTGGTGCCAAATTATCGTGCTCGCAAGGTGATCAGACAAGCATATTAAAGATGCCTGTAAGCCATGGCGTTTATACAAAAGACAAGGCAAAAATGAACACGATGGATTATAAACCCTATGTCAATATTCAACCCTTTGGTTTATGTCAATCATTATCTAATCCTACGGTAGCAGCTGCAACAGCGGCTAATAATGGTGTTTTGAAACCGATGCCGTGTACACCAGTAGTCACAATGCCATGGATTAACGGAAAGTCCGATCAGTTGATTGAGAATTCTCCCGCGCTGATCAACCAATCTACTAATATGTGCATATATTGCGGGACGATAAAGGTAGAAGATGATGGTCAAGAATAAGCCATTATCCACTGAGGAAAGAAGGGTATTCATGTGAACACGTATGAGGAAGTGATTGGATACGGAGAGCTTGAACTCGTATCCCCCTATGAGGTTCAGACGTTGCATGATCTCAGCTTGACCCAAACTGTGAATGACCATGCAAGGTTATCAATTACGGGATTCATCCCAGAGGAAAAGAAAGATCGCTGTATGCAGATTGCCAGTAGTTCAGATCGGATAGAGCTCTATCAAAAACGTAACGGCCAACGTGTGCGACCGCTTTTTAAGGGACAAGTATCCGAAGTAGCCGTTCGTATGGTGAGAGGCGTGTACCAAATTGAACTTGAAGCGGTGTCATCTACATTTACACTGGATTGTAAACGCAATGCTCGCTCTTTCCAGCACGACAAGATGACGTATAATGCTATGCTCAAGCAAATACTCGCTAATTATCCAGGCTCCGATGTTATTGACACTGTGTCAAAGGCTACTCCTCTAAAGCAATTTATATTACAATATAGGGAGACGGACTGGCAATTTCTAAAGCGCATGGCCTCGCATTTTCGAACAGTGCTTGTACCAGCAGTAGATGCCGATAAACCTAAGCTATGGTTCGGTCTGCCAGAAGGTCGAGTAGAAAAACTGTCCGCTACTAGCTATACAATTACCAAAGATCGCTCTAAGTATTTACAAACGCTACAAAACGATATTGAGCAACCTATGGAGGAGCAGGATACAGTATCCTATGTGATCGAGTCTAAAAAAACATTAGCACTCGGTGACCGTGTCCAACTCCAAAACAAGAAGCTAGTTGTGGCGAAGTCCATAGCACGCATGCAACAAGGTGTCCTAACATACGAATATCATCTACTGTCCAAAGCAGGTATTCGTCAAGAAAGACTAAATATTCCTTCCTTATCAGGCACAGCGATTGAGGGTAAGGTATTAGAGGTCAAAAAGGATCAAGTACGCCTGCACCTATCCATTGATAAGGCACAAAAAAAGGAAGAAGCCACATGGTTCTCACTTGCTACGCCTTATACTGCAGAAGGACATAGCGGTTTTTACAGCCCGCCAGAAGAAGGCGATAGCGTCCATCTTGCCTTCCCGACACACCGGGAGGAAGCAGCCATTGTTCGCCACAGTGTACGAAAGGGCGGCGACTCGAACCCAAAAACAGCCGATCCGAAAACGTCCTACTGGGGCACGCCAAAAGGCAAGGACATCAAGCTAGACCCACAATCTGTCACGTTTACTGCACAGGAAGGCGCTGTTTTCCTAAAGTTGGATCAGGGAAGCGGGGTAGAAGTACATAGTAAGCATCCGCTTACACTAACAGCCAATAATACGATCACCTTTGCAGGTAAAAGTATCTCCATGAGCGCAGGCGAATCCATGCGCTTAACATGTGGCTCCAGCAGTCTCGTTTTTGATGGAATCACCGATATTCAGGGACAGGTTGTCACAATGGAAGGCTCGAACAAAGCACCTGTAACTGTACCTAATACATCGGGAGAAGGCGCTGACCTTGAATCCGCACTAGACGTCATGGGCATGATCCCTATTGGTGGGGGTGGTGCTTAATGGCGAAGAAGGGCAAAGGCTTCTTTGGAGCAGTTGGCAGTTTCCTTGGCAGTATTCCTGTCGTTAAGAAAGTAAAAAAAGCGGCTAAGTCCGTTAAAAAGAAAATCAAAAAAGCCAAAAAGAAACTAAAGAAAGCCTTAAAAAATGCGAAGAAAAAGCTTAAGAAAAAATTAGGCAAAGTCTTAACAAAAGCCAGGAAGCTAAAAAATAATTTATCCAAGAGCAAACTGGTGAAGAGGATTAAAAAGGCTGTAAAAAAAGCAGTTAAAAAAGCCAAGAAGTATGTAAAAAAAGTTGTAAAGACAGTTAAAAAGGCAGTGAAAACAGCTGTTAAGGCAGTTAAAAAGGCAGCGAAAACGACCGTTAAGGCGGTTAAAAAGGCAGTAAAAACGACCGTTAAGGCGGTTAAAACCGCAGCAAAAGCAACTGTCAAGGCAGTTAAAACCGCAACAAAGGCAGCTGTAAAGGCGGTTAAAAGCGTAGCGAAAACAGTCGTACTTGCAAATAAAAAAGATGTTAAAGTGGTTACTAAAAAAGCAAATAAAGCTGTAACTTCAATAGGACAAAAATTAAAGTATACAAATTTAGAAAAATCCTGTCCTGTATCATTAAAGTATACAAATTTAGAAAAATCCTGTCCTGTATCAAATAATTATGAACAACAAGTAAAGAAACCAGGAATATTTTTAAAGTTACTATCTTTAGCTGTAGATTTTATCCCTTATGTCGGAAATGTTAAAGCTGGTTTTGAGGCGTACGAAGGATACGATCCAATTACAATGGAAGAATTGGATCCTACAGATCGAAAGATAGCCACAGCAGGTATCATTCTTGGTGGTATTGCTAAAATAGGAAAAGGAGCGAAAATTGCCTCTGATTTATTATTTGAAGGCAAGAACGCGACTAATGTAGCCGAAACAGCTGCAAATTCATCGAAAAATACGACAACAGCTACAGGGGATATTCCTAAGGGTACGGGTAAAGGTGGTTCAAGTGGTAGCCTTCGAGATTTTAGGGAAGCGAAAGATCAAGATAAGAAACTGATTGACGATGTGTTTAAAAAATATAATGCTGGAAAACGGAAAAATGTCGCTGTTACAAAAGGTGAAATTAACGGTGAAAAGATTGATTTGGAATCAGTAAGTGGAAAAATAGATCCAGCGAATCCTAATCATAAGGATAATTTTAGTAAACCTTCAGAAAACCATTATAAATACAGTGGTTCTGATAAGAATGGCAGGTTAAATGATACAGAGCAGAAAATGATTGAGCATCTTAGGGAAAAGTACAAAGATACTCCAAATGTTAATGGTAATATTGAAATCATCTCTCACAAGGCGATTTGTCAAAGTTGTAATGATATTATTGATCAATTTCAAAAGGATTTCCCAAACATTAATATTACGAGAGTACAAATATTAGATGAGTAAAATATGGAGGAGATTTAGTATGAACTTTTATAAAAGTAGTGATATAGAGGATTTCTTGACATCCTTAGAGAAGGACTCTTATCCAATGAAACCCTGCAGTAAGGATGATATATCAAAATTAGTAGAATTGTCTCCAACTCGAACACTTCCTAAAACTTATTTGGATTTTATGAATAAAGCTGGTAATGGAATTGAATTTTTAGTTGGTACGGATTATTCCATGAAGTACATTTTTGATTTAAAAGAGTGGGCTATTGAACTTTTGGAGGAAAATAATTTCATAAAAAAACTCACAGATAATCAGTTTATATTTATGATGCATCAAGGATATATGTTCTGGTTTTTTAATTTAAATGATGGGGACGATCCAGCGGTATATTGTTATGATGAAAGTGTAGATTTAGATGATTTTAATAAGGTCAGTGATACTTTATCAGATTTTTTAATCTCCCTATACGATTGATAGAAGAGTCTAAATAACATAATGATTTTAACTTGACAATTATTTAAACGTTACACTTGCCATGTGGTAAAAAAAGATGTCATACTGTCAATACTAAACTAACTTATAAAACTTGCAAATATTAATAAACTTAGAAAATTTATAAACTTAAAGCACTTGATTGTCTATAACAGGCGACAAGTGTTTTTTTTGCATGTTTAAATACGTAAATGTTACAACAGTAGTTAAAAAGGGAGGTATTAACAATGTTTGAGGAAAAAGTTAGAGCAGTCTTAGGTGCACGAGCATTACTAGATGATAATGACCCTAGAATTGAGCAGAAATGGGAAGAGTTAATTGTTTTACTAAGCGATGATGAAAACTTGACTTTGAATTTCTTAAAGGTTTGTACAAAAACAGAACTTTCATTTTTAAGTGAGATTTTTGAAGAAGTGGCATATAATTTACAAAGTAAAAAGTATATTGAATTACTATATTGCCTAGATCAAAGATACCCAGACTTAAACTTAAAGAGAAGTATACAAATTGCCGAGGAGTACATGGATTAAATTTGAGGTTCAAATAATGATATTTTGTATCAAGAGAGATTAATCCTGGTTTCCAAGCAAACACCTTGATTGGCTAAATGCCTTTCAAGGTTTTTTTCTTTAATTTATATTAAATCAACTGAAATTTGAGTGAGACAATAAGAAAATGATTCGTTTGAGAATCGAAAACTCATGAAGGCTGGACCATCAAGGAGTACTATGTAAACAGTTGTCTAGGAAGAAAAGTGTGAGAATTAGGCGAGATGACATTTTACATGCAGGAGATAGTTTTGTATGGAATAGTGACTAAATAAACGATAATGACAAAGCTCGTGGCGATGAACAAGGATATAAATAGTTTTTTAATTGTGTACAGTTAAAGATATCCTTGAATTTGAATTAATAACTCATGAAGGCTAGACCATCAAGGAGTCCTATTTTAACAATAAAGCAATAAGAGCGAGAATAGGCGAGATGACATTTTACTTACAAGGGCCACTTATGGATGGTATTAGTAACAACACACGAGATAAACAAACTAAAAACGTTACACTTGCCAAGTAGTATAAAAGATGTCATACTGTCGATATAAAAATAACTTATAAAACTTTCAAATATATTAATAAACTTAGAAAATTTATAAACTTAAAGCACTTGATTGTCTATAACAGGCGACAAGTGCTTTTTCATGTTTAAATACGTAAATTGAAAAGATTGCTCTTATTTAATTAGTGTACTAAGTGTTAAATTTTATACAAGTATTAGCATACAAGGGGAAGAACAGGCGATGGAAATAGAGGTTTCGATAGATAAGTTTGTTATAGATTATAAGGATGTACCATATTCAGCATTTTTACGTGTTTATATGGTCGGAGTGCAGAAATATAAAGTGAAAATGAAGATTTATAACGGAACATACAGCTATGAACTACACATGCGGAAAAGTGACGATGTATACATTCATCTATATTTTAAAAACTTTAGAGAAACAGAAGGTCACTTACATACCCTAAGGATTGAAACAAGGCCAGAGCATTACTCACATTTCAGAGAAATACTAGAAATGATAGGGAAGCGGGCAAGCCGAGTAGAATTTGTGAGTTGTGATGTAGCGTATGATATACAAACAGGCTTGGAAAATATAGTGGTGATACCGACAGATGCACGAAGGAATATGGCACATTTTGATACAACACGATATTTTGGTAGAGGTGATCAACGTAAACGGAATGGTTTCTGTAGGATTTATGATAAACGCCTAGAACTAGCAAGGAATAAAGGAATTTATTTAGCACATGAATTAAGCCGAATAGAAGTTGTGTATAAGGTAAATGAGCAAGTATTGCTTAAAGACCTCATGAAACATCCACCAAAACAGAATGTACATTATTTTGCGGTTGTAGTGACAGATTGGCAAATACTTAAGAAGAAGCAACGAGAACGGGTAGCTAGCATGCGAGATGGAATAGATATGTATACGCAGTATATACGTAGAGCAATAAAAAAGCCCCTTGCGAACCAGTATCGAGTGGATTTCGACGAGTTAGCAGGAGCAGTATGGAAACAACTGATAGATGAGCCATGTTCGATGGTACTTGGGGTTGCTTAGTCAATTGGCTCTAATACAAGGAGGTCTTGAATAGAAACTTGTAATGTATCGCATAAGATAGAGAGAATACGTGTATGTAGACATTGTACAGGGCGAGTACATAGGTCATTTACCGTATTCGGACGTAAAGAGGCTTGTCTGGCAAGTTGCCGACGGCTCATTTGTTTTTCAATTAAAATTTCATTGAGACGTAAACGAATAGTAGAAGACATAATAAAAACACCACCTCTTTTTTTGGATTGTAACGGTTACTTATAGTGTACGACCCTACTAGAGAAAAAACGACTGTAAAATAAAGGGTTGTGCAAAATTTGGGTAAGGTCGTACAGTATGTTGTAACGGATAGACGTTACACACAAGTTATCCGCAAAAAACGGGTAAGCGTTACAGGGACTTTAATTGCTGTAACGGGAGGGGCATTATGAAAGAAAAAGTAGTTGGTTATGTACGAGTTTCAACAGAAGGGCAAGTACGTGAAGGATATAGCTTAGCGTATCAAGTAGAAGAGATTGAAAGGTATTGTGACGAAAGTAAGCTACAATTGCTCCACATATATGAAGATAGAGGACTCAGCGGAGCGACAGTTGATGAAGATGGATTAACAATTGAGCGAGAAGGCTTGCAAGAGCTATTAGCAGATATAGAATATCATCAAGTGAGCCAAGTAATTGTACTGAATACGTCTCGTTTATGGCGCTCTGATATGGCTAAAGTATTGATACAACGAGAGTTGAAAAAATATAACGCTGATGTGAAAGCAATTGAGCAGCCAAATTACAGCATATACACACATGAACCAAATGATTTTTTAGTGAATGGGATGTTGGAGCTGTTAGATCAATATCAAAGGCTTGAAATTGCATTAAAGTTGAGTAGAGGAAGAAAGAAAAAAGCGGAACAAGGTGGCTATGCAGGTGGTGGTGTCATGTTTGGTTATACAGTACAGAAAGGGCGAAAAGTATTAGAAGTGGATACAGAGAAAGCAATAGTTGTACGTAGGCTATTTGAGTTTAAGCATTGGTCACTGTCTCAATTGGCGGAACAGCTCAACATGGAAGGTCATCGAACAGAGAAAGGGAAACGATTTACAAAAGTACAAGTGAAGCGCATTTTAGACCGTGAAAGCTTTTATCGGGGGATTTATACATACGGACAAATACAATCAAATGGGAAACACCAAGCAATAATATGAAAGGTTACTTAAAAAAGGTGCTCATTTTCTTATAAGTTCTTATGTAACAGTGAAAATAGATAGGCTTTCGTACCAATGCGCACCAGTTGGTGAACGCTCGAACTAAGGTTGCCGGTATTTTCATTCATTAAAAATAAATAGGAGAATGTATGATGCACGAAAAACAGAAACACTTATATATTGGAGTGGATTTACATAAGCATCACCATGTAGCGGTGATTATTGATTGTTGGCATAAGAAGTTAGGCGAAATAAAGTTTGAAAATAAACCGTCTGCTTTTTCAACATTTTTACTGGATATTTATAAATATATGGAAGATGGTTTGACACCTATTTTTGGTTTAGAAGATGTTGGGGGCTACGGAAGAGCATTAGCTCAATATTTAGTAGACCATGAACAAATTGTAAAAGAAGTGAATCCAGCTCTATCATACCGTGAACGCAAAAGCAAGATGACCACACAAAAAAACGATAGTTGGGATGCTGAATGTGTAGCTAGAATTTTGTTGAGTGAACTAGACCAGTTACCTGACGTTAGACCCCATGATTTATATTGGTCGATACAACAGCTAGTCACTAGAAGAAATGCATTAGTAAAGGCACAAGGTGCTTTAAAGAACCAACTGCATATTCAATTAAGTCACCACTATCCAAGCTATAAAAAGTTTTTTTCAGAAGTAGATGGAAAAACAGCATTGGCATTTTGGGAACGATACCCGTCTCCATCTTGTTTAGAAGATGTGAGTATAAAACAGTTGACTACTTTTTTATTAGAAGTGAGCAACAATACATGTTCGGTGAAAAAAGCGAGTGAAATTTTAAAGTTGGTGAAAGAGGATGGAAACACAATAAGAGAACACCAAGAAATACGAGACTTTCTAGTAAAGAGCATCGTGCGAGATATTTCGTTTAAGAAGCAGGAAATGCGCTATGTGGAACGAGAATTAAAAGGGTTAATGAGTTTACTAGACGTTCAATTAGACACAATGCCAGGCATAGATCTCGTTACAGCTTCAGCTTTAATTGCAGAAATAGGCGATGTACGCCGTTTTCCGAATGCCAACAAATTAGCACGATTTGCGGGCATTGCGCCAGTTTACTTTGGCTCTGGCGGGAAAGGAAGGGAACAAAAAAGCAAACAGGGAAATCGGGCGCTACACGCTTTATTTTACAACTTAGCCGTACAGCAAGTACAAGTGGCAAAAGGAAGTAAGCTGCCAAGGAATCCAGTATTCCATGCTTACTATCAACGGAAACTAAAAGAAGGTAAGACAAAAGGACAAGCATTGGTTTGCATTATGAGAAGGCTTGTAAACATTATATACGGCATGATGAAGCACAAAACAGCCTATGAATTGCCGATAATAAAGGAGGAAGAAGTAGTTTAATAAGGTTTAAGATAGATTGCTTTTTTATTAGCGGATATTAAGATTACAACATAGGGTACGGTTAATGATAGTAAGCCAGTCAGCGGAGCTAATTCAATTATCACACCTGAAATGGAGGAAAAAATACTTTTGGGGCAGAGAAAGAACCCTAATAAAAATGAAATTATTGGAGGGCATTCATCAAACATTAATAATAGCCATTCTAACTATGCTACAGAAGTTATTAAAATCAACCCTGATGGTACAAAAGATATCAAATATATAACTCAATTTCCTGATGGGAATCTTTCGAAAATAAAAAATAGTACAATATTTCCTGAAGGTTGGAGTGATATTAAAATCTTAGATAGTATAAGTGATATTGGTAATTCTCCTTCAATAAGTATTAGAGGTAGAGATGGAGCAACTTTGCATAGGGGTATTGTTGATGGTGTAGAAATTGATGTTATTAAAATAGGTGATACGGTAGTTAGCGGCTACCCAACAGGACAAATTAATGCTCCATTACCAGGTGGTTTTAGTAAATAGAGGAGGAAAGTGAATGTACGAAAAAGTAGATGCAGTATTATCTGAAAATAGCGCAGATAATTATTTTTATGACGATGAATTTATGTATGTGCAAGAATTGATGAGTGAGTTTACTAATATTGATTGGGAGAATTTAATTCGAGGATTAAAAGATAGAGATGATAAATATAAAATTAGATTAGCCTACTGTATAGATGAAGATAACGGAGTATATGGATTTAATTTATTATTAGATTTACTAAATGAGAGTGATGAAGTGGCTGAATATGCAATAGATTCTTTACGTTCTTTTGATGGTGAAGAGTATAAAAAAATAATTGCTTCTAATAAGCAAATAAAGGACAAAGTAGAGAAATTACTGAAAAATGCTAGTTTACCTATTGAAAGGATTTTAGAAGCATTTTTACAACAAAACAAATTATAAAAATTCGCAAATATTATTAAACTTAAAAAATACAAAATCACTTGATTTCCTAAAATTTGGAGTGAATTGATAGAGTAAATTTATGGTGAAATGTCTCAAATCTTGTGAAAGCTAAAAAGTCTAAGTATAGTATTGAAAAATTAGATGATTATATAGTGAAATTAATTGATAAGCATTATGAAAAAATAGACTTAGGTGAACCTAGTATATGAGTAAATAAATCTTAATACTATTATTAAACCTTGATTGGCTAAATGCCTTTTCAAGGTTTTTTACTTTAATTTATACCTTTAATTTATATTAAATCAGCTGATATTTGAGTGAGACAATAAGAAAATGATTTGTTTGAGAATCGAGAGCTTTTGAAGGCTGGGCCAGCAAGGAGTACTCTGTAAACAGAGGTCTAGGAAGAAAAGTGTGAGAATTAAGCGAGATGAGATTTTGCATGCAATTGCTTAATGGAGTTATTAGATCAATACAATGCCTTGAAATTGCGCACTAACGAAAAAATAAAAAAGCAAAGGAAGGTGGTAATTTTACAACTTAGCCGTACAGCAAGTACAAGTGACAAAAGGTGGTAGGCTACCAAGGAATCCCAGTATATATAACACATGTACAAGTGTCGCCTGGTGGAGGAAGGCATGGGGCTAACCCTTATGTAAAAATCAATACAAGTGACGAAGGGATAATTAAAGTTGTAGATGGGAAAAAAGATACTTATAAAACTGATGGAAAAGAGACTGCTAATATTATTTTTACAGAGAGGTGATATATTTGATTGACTTACAGGCCCCTATCATTCCTTGGGTAGGAATGGGAAATGTAAAGTTATATAGTCATATTAGTGAATTTTTTTCAATAATAGAGCAACAATGTGAGAAACCAGTATCCATAGGAAATTTTTTAATCAGATACGAAATAAATAATTCGATTGATTTATGGTTTAATGTATTAAATGGTAAGTTATTTAAAATTACTGCATTGAAGAACTATACTGGAAAGTTATTTGATGTAATTTATATTGGTATGCCTATTGACAGGGCTTTGGAAATAGAACCAAGTTTTGAATATGATGATTTCGAAGAAATATATTGTAGTCCTAAAGGGATTTATATCGAGACTGACCCTATTGAAAATACTGTAATATGGATTTCAGTATACATTAAAGAAATTGATAACGAGGATTTTGATATAGGAAACTGGTAATAGAATTTTGACCTTGACTGGTTATATGAACTGCGCCCAAATTGTTAGACACATCTAACAATTTGAGGTGCGTTTTTATATGGTCAAAAAATAACTGCCAAAGATAAATTACAAGCTGTTAGCGTTACTTAAATGGAAAGGAAAGTTCCTATGATATAGCTAAATCTATAGAGACTGATAAAAAAGCAATCCTTAAATGGGTTAATGAATCAACCAGATTTAGATGCCGATTTAAAAGAGGAAATTAAAGCGATTCATGAAGAACATGAAGGGCGTTATGGCAACCATTTTACAGTATCCATAAGAAAGACCCCAATGATTTTTTGGTAAACGGCTTAATGGAGTTATTAGACCAATACCAACAGCTTGAAATTGAGCTTAAACTAACGAAGGGAAGAAAAAAAGCAAAGGAAGGTGGGTATTTTACAACTTAGTCATAAAGTAAGTACAAGTGGCAAAAGGAAGTAAATTGCCAAGGAATCCATATTCCCTGCATACTATCAACGGATAGAACAGCTTTTGAATCATAGCAATTAAAAATTTATTTTTGGCAAAAGCCTTTCAATAATTTTATAGCTCGTGGGAAATAGTATTCAAAAATAATGGAGAGCAAAATAAAAACTTGATATTAAGGAAGTATAAGATTAGTTTAAATTTTCTTGCATACGAGAAAAAGCTCGTTACGATAAACAAGAATATTAAAATTTTATGGAATAATCAGATTTGAATTAATAACTCATAAAGACAAGCTATCAATAGTTGCTATTTTAATAAGGGCGAGAATAGGCGAGATGACATTTTACTTAAAGTGCTACTTGTGAATGTAATATGCAACAGATTAAATAAGCATAAGGATCTATACATTACACCTGCCAAGCGTTAAAAAAAGATGTCATATGAAAATAATTACTTATTAAAACTTGCAAATATTAATAAGCTTAAAAAAATATATGAACCTAAAGCACTTGATTGCCTATAACAGGCAACAGGTGCTTTTTCGCATTTTCATAAAAGATGATGGCATTTTAATTAGTGTACTAAGTGCTTATACTCCAATGATTAAAGTTCCACTTTATTCTTTTGTCACACAGTATATCTAACTACTAAATTTAAAATTTTCCCGATCTTCGGGATTATTTTTTTGTTTATTCCAAATAATAGAACTTATGGATGTTGACTTTTTATCTACGGTTTATTAGCATATTTAATGATGAAAATAACCAATTAATGGTTACATTGCCATATATGTATTTATTACTGGAATATTACTGAAAAAAATTAAATTAATAACAAAATGACCTAGGTAATCGGTGTTATTTAATAGGAAAGCGAAAAAATATACGGTTATGAGATGGAATGAATACAGAATCGATATGAAGGAGCGAAAATAATGAAATTTATGGATGAAGAAGTTATCGAGATGACGAAACATGCAAGGCAGAAGAAACGAATGGAGAACATCGAAAACCAATTATTACATACTGATATCGTGCAAGCGATTAAAGATGGTCAGCTCATGATTGAAGATGAAACGATTGCGTTCAAAGAAATAAGTTTTTATGAGGGTCAAATCCGGATGAGTATGCCTGCAACATTTGACGTGATGGAGCCTGAATTACTGGATATTAAATATCCGTCCAGTCGTAGACCCGATTATATTTACACAAGTGAAAGTACGTCCATCAATGTCACACTGAAAATTATGGAACAACAGGTAAAAGAAGAGGAATTAGAAAACTTCACAGAGACTATGAGGAATATCCTCCAAAAAACGCAGCCAACTACAAAAATGTTGGATATTGGCATGAATGAAGTTAACGGTTTACAAATTGGTTACTTTGATTTCATTTCGCCAGCACTAGATAACAAGATTTATAATTTAATGTTTTTGTTTATAGTGGGCGAGAATGTGACGATGGGCTCGGTCAATTGTTTGAAAAAAGAGATGGATATTTGGAAACCCATTGCTTATGGCATGATGGAATCTATTTTTGTTGAAAACAAATTATTAGATGGGGAAGGTGTTGTTGAATGAGTAAGGAAACTGCCTTGACGTATAAAGATATCATCGTGATGCCCTATAATATTCGCGTCAATCAAATCGAAATTACGCAACAAATGAATGAGCATGCTACATTGCATTTAACGGGCGTGATTCCAGATGAACTCGAAGATTCCTATGTATATATGACCGATGCAGAAACGGCTATTGAAGTCGTACAAATCGGTAGTGGTGGACAAACTATTCCTATTTTCAATGGGCTGGCATTAGATGTACAAGTGAAATCGGTTTTGGGCACCTATTATTTGGAGGTTAAAGCCGTTTCGCATACGTATGTGTTAGATGTGAAGAAGAAAAATCAAACTTATCAAAATGCGAGTATGCCCTATAGTGAATTAATAAATGCATGTATTGCCGATCAAAAAGGTGCAGATTTCATGGACTATGCCTCAAAGGGCGCTAGTATTGGTCGCTTTACGATGCAATATATAGAGACAGATTGGGAGTTTCTTAAACGAATGGCATCGCGATTCCATACAGGTCTAGTGCCAGATACGGTTCATCCAGCCGCAAAGTTTTACTTCGGCGTGCCGTTTCAAGCTGGGCGTACGCAAAAAATGGAGGCTATCAATTATCGGGTTAAAAAGGCGATCGGCAATTTCCTTGTGTCCAGTAAAAATCATCTCGACGGTATTACTGATAGTGACTATATGTACTATGAAGTAGAATCGTTCCAATCCTTCAAAATAGGCAATGAAGTGACATTCCAATCAAAAAAATTGTATGTCTATAAAATCGTCTCAACTTTAAAAGATGGCTTGTTCAAGCACATCTACACGTTAACACCTCAGAACGGCTTCAGTGTTCACACTACTTATAATCAAGCTATTATTGGCGCCTCTATTCAAGGCAAAGTAGTCGATGTTGCGGGGGATAAAATTCGTATTCATGTCGATTTCGACGAGGGTCAAGATAAAGATACAGCGTATTGGTTTCCGTATTCAACGATCTATGCATCAGAAGATAATACAGGCTGGTACTTCATGCCGGAGCTTTCTGATAATGTGAGAATCTATTTCCCAGGCAATCGTGAGGATGAAGGGATTGCGATTAGTTCCGTATCAAAAGCACCACCACAATCTAGTTCGATGTTAGCAGCAACGAATCCGCCTAGTCCAGGAGGCGGTGGAAGTGCTAGTGGCGGAGGTGGCGGCGGGTCAAGACCTGCACCACCCGAGGATAGTCGCCAAGATCCAGCGCGGATGGCTGATCCAGATGTCAAAACGCTGAGAACGAAGCACGGCAAACAAATTCTACTTGCACCCGATCGGATTGTCATATCTGGTGGAGGATTAATGATTTCGCTTATGGATGATAATGGGATCTCCATCATAAGTGATAAAAATATTACTTTACAAGCAACAGATAAAGTCGCCATCAATGCGAAGCAAATTATGATTAATGCGAGCGAGAAAATAGAGATGACTTGTAAAGATAGTTCCATCAAGATGGAAGACAAAATGGAGATTAAAGGAACAGAAGTACGAGCAAATTAGTGAGGATGTGGACGCATGAAACGAGAAGAAGCATTACAGCATTTTATGGATGAATGCGTGTCAGTTCATATCAGCCGATTACAACAGAAGGTTGATCGCCAGTTTCGCCAAGAGAAGGAAATCTTATTAAAACCAATCATTCACTCACTTGAACAGTTGTTTGCAAATATTAGAGAGCAGCAGGGGCAAGAGAGGTTAGCGCCAGTTGCCTTTATTCATTTTTCATTGCTGCGAACATCATTACTAGATAACAAGTGTACGTATTTGCTAGAAGCGTATGGAGAAAAATGGTACTACGATTGGGGCGAATGTACGGCACAGTATGAAGCGGGATGGCTTAGTGAGGCGATTATAGATTTACACACAACGCTTGAAAAAGAAAGAAAGCCATACCTCTACATCCAAGCAGCTGACGTTCGAGGAATTATTCAACAGACTGTGATTTTGTTTCATCAGTATATTATTCAATTGGTGCGCTATCTCTTCCGCTATCAACAAGACAGCGTACCTGAAATAGACTTTCAACGAGCCGCGTGCTTGCGATTTCGTGTCGGGGAATATAAAGGATTTAGTGAAGATGTTGGGGTCATCGATGACCGGGAACGAGTGGAACAAAATCTCCTCTCATGGTTAGGGAAAAACGAGACGGATAAATCGTATACGTTTGAAAACTTCTCGAGCCTACCATTACAGCAAAAATATTTCGACCAAATGGATTTTTCTTATGCGAATTTCAATGGCAGTGACTTAGAAGGGGCTTCATTGAAACAAAGTGTTTGCGTCGGGACTAGTTTTGTAGATTGTAGCTTAGCGAATGTTGATTTTTCATATGCAGCCATTCAAGATGCTGATTTTCGTAATGCCAATTTAGCAGGCGCTAATTTTACGCATGCACAAGGAAAAACAATGATGCTTCCCGATGATGAAGTAGCGTGTTATTTAGGCACTGATTTCAGTCATGCGAATTTGGAAAATGCAAAATTTGAGTTTGCGCAGATTGCAGGCGCCAATTTTACAGGTGCCAATTTAAAAGGAGCTACTTTCTTTAAACGCGATCAAGAGAAGTGTCAATTTAGCCCAGACCAGATAAAAGACATTCATTGGATTCATTAATTTTGCATCAACATAAATGATAGTTACAGGAGGAAAAGATGGAGTATTTTATTGTTCGGCAAGATCAAAGCATTACAAATCCAATCATTCCTTTCAAGACAGACCTCGATGATAACTTTGTCTGTTCATCAGTATTCGGGGAAGTAATAGAAAAAGACAATGCGATATATCTAGATTATTTAGAGAAGCCTCGAAGAATCGTGTCGGATGATTTAAAAGGGTTATTGGTGAAATATGAGGATAACTTAGAATTTACAGCCATTGTCTTTACGGATGTGAAGAAAGGAACACAACGCGTACATTGGCTTATGGACATTGTAAAAAAGAACTGTATTTCTGATGAGACAATTTATTATCCAGACGGACAAATAAAGGAGCTCGTAATTGACCCGAAGAAGGTGGAACTAGATTGTATTTTTCAAGTCGACGGTAAAAAGGAATCGTTCACCATCGTCAATTTAGATGTGGCAGAAAGTATGCTACGACGACCATATCTCGGAATTCAGTTGCAGCGAGTAAAACTAGCAAGTCGATAGATCATTCTAATAAATCATGGCTCATTATCCAAAGTTGTGGATGAATGCCATTTATATAAGTTGATGGGAGTGGAGACTGGGCGACTCCTTTGTGACCAACATCGTGTTGGCCCTAGAGAAGCGGATGTTTTCTCTGCGAAAGTGTAGCGACAGCAACAAAGCGCCCAGTCGGAACGGAAATCAACTACACGTTATGATGATAAGCTAAATCATTCCAAAACACTGTCGTAGTTTGAAACAGTGTTCAATCGATACGAAAGGAAGGATATTTAATGGCTCAAGTTGTAGATAGTTTGGAAACAGAAGGTTCGGAACAGGAGCAATTTAGTTATGTCGTACATGGCGCGATCATTTCCTGTGAGCATGGTAGCCACCTCAATTATTTAAATTTGCCGCAAGATCATGGCGTTTATATTAAAGAGAAAGCCGTTATGAATGTAGGGGATCGAAACCCTGACAACATTCCAACCTTTGGTGTTTGTTTACAGTTGCAAAAGCCATGTACACCAACATGTTCCATTGATTGGATGGAAGGGATGGAAAATGTCAATATCGAGGGAAAGCAAGCGTTATTAAGCCGCTGCCATACCCAATGCTCAGCAGGTGGAGGCAAAATCGAAATTATTCATGACGGGCAAGAGGAAGTAGAAATACCGATACAAGGTTTTTAAAGACAGGTTGATGGAAAGGAGGTAAGTAATGAAATCGCTAGAAGAAAAGGAAGTACACATGATTAGTACGTATGAGGATCTTGTGCTCGAGTGGAATTATCCGCTTATTCATTTAGATAAATTAACGATCAAACATAAGGGCAATGACCATGCGAGATTGTACTTTACGGGAATGATTGCTGAAGAGCAAGCGCAAAAGTATATTCAGCGGGTCAATCATACGGATGAAATAGTTGTGAAATTTGGACGAGACAGTGCCGTATTGTTCTCAGGAAGAATAGAAAACGCGGAGTTGCAGGCAGCTCAAGGGGTGCACTATGTCTCCGTTGAGGCTGTATCATTTACTGCAAATATGGATATTGCGAAGCGCTCACGTTCTTTTCAAGATGCCAATATGACGTATGTGCAGTTAATAAATAACATCGTGAAAGCCTATCCTAATGGGGATTACATTGACCAAGCTTCTAACGGTCAAGCCATTGGTAGTATTGCGATTCAGTACTTAGAAACAGATTGGGAATTTATTAAAAGAATGGCCTCTCGTTTGCACGCCGTTGTTTTTCCTGATTTAAAAGGAAAAGGTGCTCGATTTTGGCTCGGTACACCTCAAAGTAGGAAAAGCATAACGATCGACCATCTGCCTTCTATAGTACGTATGGACGTTGATGCGTATCGTTTGATTACAGAAAACGATGGGACGGATGTAAGTGAAGCCGATTATACATTTTGCGAGTTTGAAAGCACGGAACCCCATGAGTTAGGCACGTTGGTGCAATTCAAGGGAAGCTCCTATATCGTAACGGCTAGGGAAACCCTTCTTGAGGGGGGCGTGCTGAAGTTTCAATATACTGCCCAACCAGAGAAAAGTATTCGTCAGCGGTTAGTGCGAAATTTAGATCTCATTGGTGCAGCATTTACAGGAAAGATCATTGATGTTACGCAAAACACCGTTAAAATTCATTTAGATATAGATAAAAGCCAGGATCAAGGAAAAGCACATTGGTTTGCCTATTCAGCAGATGCCAATGGCGTTATGTATTTAATGCCCCAAATAGGTGCACGTGCTCAATTACATTTTCCAAGTGCGGTTGAAGAAGAAGCCATCGTTATTAGCTCGGTGCGTGTTAATCCAGCCACACCAGAGGGTGGGCAAAAGCAGGCGAAGAAAATGGCGGACACTACCGTTAAATCATTGGCGACCAATGTTGGGAAAGATGTGACATTAGGCGTTGGTGATATTACCTTTAGTGCAGTAGATGGCGTCTTGGACTTAAAGATGGATGATGGAGATGGCGTAACATTTCAAAGTAACAGTACCATCATGCTAGCAGCCGATGAAACACTCGAAATAAGTGGGATGAAGGAGCTAGCCGTAGAGGCGGAAGAATGGATCGCGATATCAGCAAAGGAACAAAGCCATGTAATAATGGCCGCTGACACCCAATTAATTAGTACGCTCATTGAGCAAGAAGGTATAGAAAAGCAGAGTCAACCACCGAAGTTAAATGAAGAAGCCATCGAAGCTATGAGTAAAGTTGACTTAATTTTCCCACAAAAGGCAGAAGAGAAGAAAGAGAAGAAAGGCTGGTTTAGTAGTTTATTAGATGGTGTCAGTACTGCGCTGGATATCGCTGGGTTTATTCCTGTCATCGGTACATTTGCGGATATTGCGAATGCAGGAATTAGCTTGGCAAGAGGGAATTACATGGATGCAGCCATGAACTTAGTAGGTGCGGTCCCGTTAGTTGGTGATGCCGCCAAAGCTGCCTACAAGGTCAAAAAAGGGGCAAAACTCTTAGATAAAGCTGGTGATGTTGCAAAAGGTGTTGATAAGGTTGCTGATGCCTCAAAAGTAATAAAGGGAATGAAAGCTGCTTACACAAAAGTGTCTAAAACGCTAGATGCAGTATCGGCGCTAGCCAACAAAGGATCTAAGGCCGTGAAGACAGCAGCAGATAAAGTCGTTTCATCGATGGATGAATTGCTTGGGGTGTCGAAGGTATTAGACGGTATGAAGGATATGGCCAAGGACGTGTTAAAGAAATTTAATCGTAAAGGATCAAAGAAGCAAAAGTGTACAAATGGGCAAAATAAAAAAAATACTAATACATGTTCAGATCCTGTTGATACAATTACCGGGCGTATGATTTATGAAGGTATCGACTTTGAACTACCTGGACCCATCCCCCTTTCATGGGAACGCGTATGGTACAGTGATAGTAGTCGGATTGGCTTGTCAGGTCATGGTATGCACTTTACATACGATCTAGCCTTAGAAATTTTTGAGGATGAAGACCTGATTGGGATAGTTGTAACGGATGGTCGAGCGATAGGGTTTCCAATTTTACCAATAAACTTGCCTTATTTTAACAAACGAGAGAGAATGACCTTAACAAATACAGGTGAGGAGTATCATTTGTTCGAGCATGATACACGATTGATTTATGTATTTGAACAAATAACAGAAACAACATACCGATTAAAAGAAGTAAGAAATGAGCAAGCACATCATATTCAATTTGCGTATAACCTTAAAGGTTTCCTATCCCAAGTTACTGACAGTGTTGGAAGAGTGCTCGAAGTTACTACTAATGAGGCAGGCAGAATGACAGAAGTTGCCTTACGTAACCAGATGAGTCGTGAAGTCTTAGTTCGTTATGTTTACAATGATGTGCAAGATTTAATCGAAATCCAAGATGCATTAGGGCAAAGTACACATTTAAAATATGTGAATCACTTAATGATGCAAAAAACAGATCGTAATAAAAATAGCTTCTTCTGGCGCTACGATGGACCAACTACAGGTGCACGAGTTATCAAAACATGGGGAGATGGCAATGTCCTTGCTTATGAGCTTTCGTATCACGAGGGCTATAACGAAATTACGAATAGCTTAGGTCATAAAAGTTATTACTACTTTAACGAGGATAATCTCTGTACGAAAATTGTACATCCAGATGGTAGTGAAGTTAGCTATCAATATAATGAGGACTTTGAATTACTCCAAACAGTAGATGAAGATGGTCGTATCACGTCATATAGTTATGATGAGTGGGCAAATCCAGTGACGATTACGCTTGCAGATGGCAGTATTTTATCGTCAAAGTACGATGAGAAGGATAGGTTAATTCAGGTAGTTAACGCAGAGGGTGGAAGTCGTCAGTGGATTTATAATGAAGATGGAACATTACAGGCAAATGTTTTAGAAGATGGCACAAAGACTGAATTTTCCTATAATGAACAATGTTTAATTAAAACGGTAACAAATGCGCAAGGCCATATGGTAAGCTTAGCTTATGATAATGATCTGAACCTAAGTCAAGTGACATTACCAGACGGGACGAGTTCGACATGGGCGTATGACCGTCGTGGTAACTGCACAACAACAACCAATCCGCTAGGGGCAACAGAAAAATTCCGTTATGATAACTTGAATCGTCTTGTACGGGCAAATCTATCAGATGGTAACGACGTTCAATTAAAGTACAATGCCTATGACGATATTCTTTTGGCGAAAGATAACCATACGCAAGTAGCCTTTGATTACACCATGTTTGGCAGTTTGATATCTCGAGAACAAGGTGGGAAGAAAATCAAATTCACCTATGATACAGAAGAGCAGTTAACAGCTGTTATTAATGAAAAAGGCGAAGCGTATCAGTTTGAACGTGATACGAAAGGCAATATCATCAAGGAAATCGGCTTTGATGAGATTGAAAGAACATATGAGCGAAGTCTGGCAGGATTGGTTCAGAGGATTCAACGACCTGGTGATCGTTGGACAGCGTATCAGCATGACAATTTAGGGAATGTCATTCGAGCTGATTATTATGATGACACATGGGAAACGTTTGGCTATGACAAAAATGGTTCATTAATTGAGACCGAAAATGAGCATGTGAAAGTAAAACTAGAGCGAGATCCATCTGGACAAGTAATCAAGGAGTGTCAAAATGACCATTGGATTGCGAGTAGCTATGATGAATTAGGCAACCGTTCTCAGATTACAAGTAGCTTAGGTGCCAAAATCGATGTCGCTCGTAATGAAATGGGGAATGTGTCGCAAATCACGGCTTCTCGTTTAGAGCAAGAAAATTGGACAGCGTCAATGCAGTACAATGAACTCGGTCAAGAAATTGAAAGAATCTTACCAGGGGATGTCATTAGCAAATGGCAGTATGACGTAACAGGTAGACCGACACACCATCGAATAAATAGTCAAAACCGCGATACACGAAGACGAGTATATAATTGGGATGTCAATCATCGCTTACGAAGCATGGTCAACGAGTTAACAGGTGTAAAAGTTACCTATGGTTACGATGAATTCAGTAACCTCGTCTGGTCCAATCAAGGTGGTCAATTTGACTTCTTACACCGCAGTGTTGATGATGTCGGGAATTTGTATGAAACAAAAGAAAAGACAGATCGTGTCTATGGCGCCGGAAGCAGATTACTTGAAACGAGAGATGCAACATTTTCTTATGATGATGAAGGGAATCTCATTCAGAAAGTCGAAAAGAATGGTGATACGTGGAAGTACGAATACAAAGGTAATGGGATGATGTCGAAGGTCATCCGACCAGACAAGACAGAAGTTACTTTCAAGTATGACTCACTAGGTAGACGGATAGAGAAGCGTTCGGACGATAAAACTATGATATTCGTATGGGATGGGAATACTATCCTACATGAGTATTTCTCGGAGGAAGATTCAGGGGAATTTGAAAGCCTAGAAGAATGTTCTTTACAGAGTAGATCTGAAATACCAGACAATTTAGTTACATGGGTGTTTAACGATGGGTTCGTACCTTCAGCTAAAATCACGAGTGATGGTAACTACAGTATTATTAGTGATTATCTTGGGACGCCCGTAGAAGCTTTTGATGAAGATGGCAATAGGGTTTGGTCAGTAGAGCTTGATATTTATGGACGAGTGATGGAGTTCAAGGGTGAACAGGATTTCATTCCGTTTAGGTATCAGGGGCAGTATGAGGACAAAGAGATCGGACTATATTACAACAGATTCCGATATTACTCTCCAACTGAGGGGATTTATTTACAACAAGATCCTATTGGACTTGCTGGTGGGAATCCGACTTTATATGGATATGTAGGTAATCCAAATATTCATTTCGATCCTTTTGGTTTATTTACAGCGGGACAAGTAATGAAATTTGGTAATAAAAATTTAGGTGATTGGGGAGAAAAAATTGCTTCCAAATACCTGAAAAGTAACGGGTTTAATGTTCTAGGCTCGGTCCAAAATATATCAAACCAAGGCTTTGATCTAGTTGCAATAGATCGAGCAACAGGGGAACTTAATGTTATTGAAGTCAAAACAAGTAGAAAAGGTTTTAGATCTAAATCAAATATGCCTAGATGGACAAAAATTAACATTAATAAAATAATGAATAATGTAAATGGACATTGGAATAATATGCCATCTTATCAAAAGGATTTAATGAGAATGATTTATAATGCAGATGCAAATGGTACTTTAAAAAATAAATTAGTACAAATAAATGTTGATAAGAGGAGGATAAAGATTAAGTGCAAGTAGAACAACAATTTAAACACAAGCTAATTCAAAAAGCAATAAAAAAGTATAAATATAATGAGGTTATTAACCAAGACGAAACCAATAGAGATTTTTATGATGGATACTCCTTTTACACCAATAGAAAAAACTTCAAAAAAAATTTAAAGAACATTTATGGTGCTTTTCATGGTACACCGAATTGTAACCATATTGCAGCGAAGAACCTACTTTTTCAAGGTGATAGTGACTGTTGGAAATTCTTTGAACGTACCGCAAATTTCTTTGCTTACTCATATACAGGTGGTAGTATTCCTTTTATTGATCCAATTGCACCATTATTAAATTATGCGTTGTATGTGGAAAGAATTGATTTAATAGAACTACTATTAACAAAAGCTGCTGCTGATTTAGAAAGGGATGAGTATAAGAATAACAAGGAATACATTAAGCAAAAGGTATACCCAAGTACGTATTTGATACACTTCTTAATTGAAAAATTAGGAATTCTGAATCCTGTAAAAGATAAGGTCATGCAATACGGTGATGGGTTAGGTATCTATGAGCGAATTATAGATGAGTGGGATCATCAATTCAATGAAATTGAGGATGAGTATTGGGATAGCTTGTGTGAGTACCATTTAAATGGAATTGGTGTTACTGGAACCAAATGGAAAGATGAGGAGCTTATAGATTTTGGTCTTGTTCCAATCGAGCTAATCAATCTATTTAAAGTGAGAGAGAAATTAGGTTTAGATGTTCCAGTAATAAAACATGAGTTATTTTCAACGCCAATGGCTGTCTATCCCATGATTCCTACTGGTTATAGTTCAGACCTAGACGTAAAGTTTCAACTTGTCGAGAGAACTAAGAGAGATGCAAAGGTATATACATTTGAAGAAATAGTGGAGCAATTAAAAAAAGAGCATGGAGAAAATGCTGATCTTTTTTACTAAGCTTCTCAACTTCGCTCTATAAAGTAATCATTTTAACAAAAGGGAGTGCCATACAATGTGGCAATCAGATGACTTCGGTATGCTGTCGGAAGCAGGGACTACAAGATTATAGTCCATTAGGAAATTATGATATAAATGATATGATTAATGATAAACTATAGAAATCCAAGCTGAGTCATGAAAAAATTATGTTACGATATGGATTTTTAATATACTGAAAATCCTTAAAAGTTTTTTTGACTTAACTTTTTCTCTTTTAAATAAGACAATAAAATAGGGGATCTTTTCTTATAATATATCTTTAGTGTAATAAAAGATTGAATCTTTAAAAAGGGCAATAAATCCATTAAAAAGGATTTTATTGCCCTTTTGATCTTTCGTATTAGGTGTCAAAATCGATGTCGCTCGTAATGAAATGGGCAATGTGTCTCAGATTACAGCCTCTCGCTCAGAGCAAGAACAATGTACAGCATCCATGCTGTACAATGTTCTTGGTCAAGAAATTGAAAGAATCTTACCAGGAGATGTCATTAGCAAATGGCAGTATGATGTAGCAGGAAGACCAACACATCATCGAATAAGTAGCCAAAACCGCGATACAAGAAGGCGCGCTTATAATTGGGACGTCAACCATCGCTTACGAAGTATGGTCAACGAGTTAACAGGTGTAAAAGTTACCTATGGTTACGATGAATTCAGTAACCTAGTTTGGTCCAATCAAGGTGGTCAATTTGACTTCTTACACCGCAGTGTTGATGATGTCGGGAATTTGTATGAAACAAAAGAAAAGACAGATCGTGTCTATGGCGCCGGAAGCAGATTACTTGAAACGAGAGATGCAACATTTTCTTATGATGATGAAGGGAATCTCATTCAGAAAGTCGAAAAGAATGGTGATACGTGGAAGTACGAATATAACAGTAATGGTATGATGTCTAAAGTCATCAAACCAGATAACAGGGAAATTTCTTTCAAGTATGACTCGTTAGGAAGGCGAATAGAGAAGAGTTCTGAAGAAAAAACAATGAGTTTCGTATGGGATGGGAATACTATCCTACATGAGTATTTCTCGGAGAAGAATTCAGATGAATTTGAAAATCTAGTAGAACACTCTTCACAGAATAAATCTGAAATTCCAGATAATCTAATCACATGGGTGTTTAATGATGGGTTCGTACCTTCTGCTAAAATTACGAATGAAGGTAGCTACAGTATTATTAGTGATTATCTTGGAACCCCTGTCGAAGCCTATGATGAAGAGGGTAACAAGATTTGGTCAGCTGAACTTGATATTTATGGACGGGTAAAGGAGTTCACAGGTGAGAAGGACTTTATTCCATTCCGTTATCAAGGGCAGTATGAAGATGTAGAAATTAGCTTGTACTATAATCGCTTCCGTTTCTACTCTCCAAGTGAGGGAATGTATACACAACAAGACCCGATTGGATTAAGTGGTGGTTTTGTACTTTATAACTATGTAATTGATACGAACAATTTAACTGACATTCTAGGTTTAAAATCGAATTCTGCGAAATTAGGGAATAATCTAGGAAGTGCTCCGGGACCTAATCACGCTGCTCATCATATTGTTATGACAGGTACTAAAGACTCGAATATGAATTCTCTTGTTGCACAGATGAAAGCACATGGAATTGATCCGGATGGAAAATATAATGGTATTTGGTTACCAGTACGAGATAGTGATAAAGTAATTAATGGACCAGATACCTCTCATCAACAAGATGGGCTACATGGAAAAGATTATAAAAACGAACTATTCAATAGGTTAGATGGAAAGGATAAAGTAACGTTTGAAAATGAACTGCAGAAAATAAAGGAAGAACTAAATAAAGGGCGAACTTGGGAAACAGGAACAACTAAAAAATTAGGGAAGTGTACAAGATGATAGAAAAAGATTACGAGATGATTGTAAAAATATTCGAGGAATATAGTTCCTCATACAATGTGTTGCATCATAAAGTTGAAGACGTTGAAAATGAAACGATTATTTGGAGCAATTCTTATCTAGAAATATACCCATATCAATATGAATTAGATCAATTACCAAAACCAAAAATTTATAAAAAGGAACCGAAATCTAAGGAAGGAATTATAGTGAATAAGTTGAAAAACAATGAACTGTATTTTTCTTATGACGCTGAAAATAAAGGGTGGGGGAGTTCTTTCATAATAAATGAAACTGAAAAGAAAATCTGTCTTAGATTTCGAAGTAATAGGGCTGGTGAAATGGTTTTAAGCCAAGTACATTGTATAATATATGAAGGATCTGTGATAGAAAAAATATTATTCTACACAAGGGACGATGATGTTAACGAAGAAACGTTTATGGTTGACAGATATTCTTATAATGACAATTTGACTACTCATACTATTATTAGAGATGGTTTCTTTGGAGAAAAAATAAAAATTTTATCCACAAGGACATTTAGATTTGAGTATGTAAATGGAGATGTACTTATTTACTCGAAACAATTGAAAAAAAATCTAAAAGTTGTTGAAGATCTATTGTATACCTCTAGAAAGGCAAAAAAAAATAAACAATGAAATCAGAGACAGGTAATGCGAAACGAAAATAGGGAAATTAAGATTAGAGTGTAAGGAATTGTACTTAGCGGATGCAGTACGATGTGATTCCAAAACTCCATGTAGAGAAGAATAAACTTTCTTTTCTGCATGGTTTTTTGTTAGAAATGGAACTGTGTTTAATTCATGTATTTCTGAACACTATTAGGAGATTGAGTGTAAAAATGGGTATTTTTGGTATTTGGATTGCGATAATATAAGAGAAGTATTGAATACGCAGGAGGCAATGTATCTATAACCAATGTAGAATATAAAGATTTTCTAGATAGAAAATTGTAGATGAGGTAGAAGTTATGAGAAGAGAGTTGAAAATATTACCTAAAATCGGGATAAATGAAGTAAAGCTATCTATAACATCTTTAGACATACAAAATATCCTAGGTGAATTGGATAAGAAAAATGTCAATGGAAAAGGGTTTTTTCTATATAAAGATGAATATATATTTCATTTTGTAGATGATGTTTTAGTAAGTATTTCTGTAAACAATCCAAAGATTATTTTCTTGAATAAACAAAAAATTGATTTAATGAATGAATCAAAGCGATTTTTATTCAAAGAAAATCCGTATTTTGTTGATGGATGTTATATATTTCCTCAGTATAACATGTCGATTTACGGTTTGGATAATCCTAATGATGGAATTCAATTAACAATTTATTCAGATAACCAAAAAAATATTTACGAGAAAGATATAAATTTAGCTTTTAAATTCAGAAGTATTGATAAACAACTAATAAACTTAAAATATGAAATTACTCCGTATCAATCTGTAGGATTATTGAAATTCGGCATGCAACCGAGTGAAATTGAAAAAATATGGGGAGTTCCGTTAAAAATAAGTAAGAATAATAAAAAAGGTATAACTACAGAAAACAGGGCGAATAGTAAAGCAATGTATAATGAACAAGGACAGTTAATTCAACTAGCCTTAAATTGTAAAAAGGAAGTTTTAATAGATAATAAATTGTTATCAAAATTCGGTTCTAATTTGGATAGTTTACAAAATGAAGAGTATTTTATAAACAGAAACTATAAAATATATTTCAAGTTTGGAATTGCATTAGATAATTTAGGTAACCTATCTTCTAATGATTTTGTTTATATTTTTTCAGAAGAGATGATTCCTTACTGGAAAGATATATATCGCCCTTTAATCTAACGAATCATCAGAAGTGATAGGAATACTTCGCCTCTAGTCAAAATAAAAATGCGGAGAATTGAAACTTTACTTAACTTAATTGCGGTTCTCTGCATGTTTGCATTTAGAAAATAGCATCAAATTTTATCAAACAACTTTGAAACCTTCGAAAATAATCTTGAAAAATGTGAGGATGATTAAGTTTATTTTTCGACCAAATTAAAAGATTAGCAATAAATCCACAGAATCTTGATTTATTGCTAATCTTTTAATTTGTTTACTTGATAGGGTTGAACTGTTTTAGACAAATTCAGAAGTGACTTGAGGGGACAATTGGAAAACTAGGGGATTTAGGATAAAATAATAGCTAAGCAAGCACAAGAGTTGTTCGAATTTTACGTTTGATGCAGCTAAAGTATCTGGGGAAGTACGAGAAAAGTTTTACAAAGATATCAATAAATATATTTATGCTGAATACAAGTAAATTTGGCATTAAAGGGGGAAGTATGAAGATAAAAGAGATTATTAAAAAAATTGAACAGGATAGTAATTGTAGACTTGTGAAAAGAATCACAGATTTCACAAGTGATTTAACTCTTCCAAAAGATTTGCATTATTTTTTTAGCAATTATGAATCCCTACAAATGTTTTTATATAAGCCTTATGGGATAAAAATAGTTTCTTCAAATGAATTTATTCCAACTAGTAAAAAGCTTTATCCAGAGGATGATGTTATTTGGGAGGAACTAAAAAATGATATTAGTAATGACTGGTATCTTATTGCTGAATCTTAGCAAATAAATCAATACATTAGTATCGACATGAACAATTCTCATTTTGGTTATTGTTTTGATAGTTTCTTGGAAACCCATGCAACACCAGGAGATAGTCAGATTATTGCTAAAAGCTACGGAACTGTTAGAGCATTTATACTCAAGTAAAGGTTAAAATTTGTTTTGGTTGGCTGAAAATTTCGAATCGTATGGGATGCATATGAGGGTCTTGAATAACAAGAATTAGCTAGTATTGACTTGAAAGATAAATCATGGAAAGATACGTCAGTTGGTGATAGGGAGTTTGAGATTTATTCTTTAGAATCATAAAAATAGCCAGTTAACGGTCAAGCCGATTTTTGGCTATTTTTAGATTGCTAAGAGGCAGCCTCTTTGTTCGTTTTATCGAGAAATTTACCGAATTGTTAGTCAATTCTCACCTAACCTATGCATTTTTAGATTCCTTTTTAATACCTAAATAAGTGAATGACCTCCAAACATATTCAAGTGGTCCGAAGCGGAATTTGGATAACCAAAGTTTACTAAAAATCACTTGGAAAATAAAAATGACAATCGCAATGATGATAGCTGTCGTTAAGTGGAGTTTTCCGTATACGCCAAATGCAAATGGTCCAAATAACAATGTACATATAATAGATTGGCCGATATAGTTTGTGAATGCCATTCTTCCAGGGAACGCTAACCATTGTAAAGCTTTCTTTCCTTTCACCGTATGATAAATAAAGATCAAGCTAATAGCATAAAAGATAGTTAGGAATGGTGAGCTAATATATTGAACAGCAGAAAAATTTTCGAAAAGGAAAGGTAAGATCCAGCACAATGTTCCACCAAAAATCAATGTAAGCAACCATGTAATGAAAAAGCCTTTTCGATATTCTTCAAAACGGTGAAACCATTTTTTCTTCGCAACAGCCGCTCCGAATAAGAACATTAGTAAGTACGGAAGATTTGTAAATAAATAAAATATAGGGTTGCCTAGAGAAAGAACATATAATCCATTACGCATTGTATAATAAGTTCTTTCCATAAAATTAGCATTCATTAATTGTTGAATACTTCCATTTTGATGGGCATCTATTGTAAATTGCATAAGCTGACGACTTTTCTCTGACATGGTCATTGACATCATCGTAGAATCGGAGGATAGAGCCCCTAACGTAAATAATCCAAAATATAAGCTATATAAAGTTACGCTAATGATTAACATAGCATTAGGTTTTAACTTATGCAGGAAAAGGAGTAATAATCCTAAGATTGCATAGTCTGTTAAAATATCTCCGAACCAAATGAAATAAGCGTGGATACAACCAAAAATAAAGAGCGCAATAAGTCGTCTAAAATAAATTCCCCAGAAGTTTAGTTGCTTTGCGGCTGATCTTTCCTGCATAATGACCATTCCAAAACCGAACAACATAGAGAACAGCATGACAAATTTTCCATCGACAAACATAGTAATAATAGTATGAACGGTATAATCGGCTTGATTCCAAAAAGAAGTCCATTCATTTTTAAAACTTAGATCTTCCTGCATATAGGCCGGATAAAGGAACCAAACAATATTGGCTAATATAATTCCTAATAATGCGAACCCCCTTAATACATCAAGTGTTTCAATCCGCTCTTTGGCAGAGATGGGTGAAAGCTTTTGCTTCATATAATCATCCTTTTCATGGTTATTTTTGTTCTTTCAACAAATGGCTATTGTTGAAAAAACCTTTGTTAATGAAACTATAAATAATAAATATCAAGATTTTATAAGGAAATTTAAGGCATTGTAATTTATAAATCGAAAAGTTTGGGAGAGGGATTTGAAAATTTTAAGGAATATCCTAAATAGCAGTTTCTCTTTACTAAAGATATTTATAACGAAGTATTGCGAAAATTAGTACATTTTGTGAAAATGCTACGTAATCTATTATTTTTTAGTATTTTATAGAAAATATTGTTGAAAGTATGTAAAATAATGGTATAATGAAGTTGTGGTTACATTAATAGTTATTAATTCCTTGGAAAAGAATTAGTAAGATCAGTTTGAATATATTCAATACTTTAAATGATGTAACTGTGTGTAAAAGGTATAAAAAAACTAATGAAATGAGGAGATTTTATGATTAAAATGATTCAATTTTTAGAGCAAAATCCGTCGATGGTAACTTTGTTAAAAGAAAAAAAAGCTTCTCTAGTTGGTGTTACTGAACTTGAGCAGAAAGCAATTTTAGACTCGTTTGATGAAGAGCTGTGTTTAGAAAATCGTTTGTGGAACTAAGGTCAACTAATTCTAGATGGTTTTGGCTTGCTGTGGGCATTTATGTAATAATAGGGGTTTATTTATTATTTACATCTCATAGTAAGCCTTTTTTAAATATTGAGATAGAAGAAAAAGGCGGAAATTGGATAGTAACAAATCCTTACTATAAGGATTGGGCTAACAAGCATCAAATAGTGCCTGGAGATATAGTATTAAAAGTAGATGGAAAAGATATAAGAAATATTTCCAATGTTAAGTATGAATTCGTAATACGCTCAGCAAATAAATTAACTATAGAGAAACCTAATGGTGATATAGTACATGTGCAAATAAAAACATTCGATATTCCCCAACAATTTTATTATGTATTCGTTGTACCTACTGTCTATTATTTCCTATCGTTAATACTTTCTGTTTATTTGCATATTAAACAGAAGGAAACACCGCTATTAAATCTATTAATTCTATTTATCTTAACAGTTTCATTAGCATATGTAAGTATAGGTGCGTCTGGGATATTAAATAATGTAGGGATCATTGTAAATCGTAGTAGTATGCTGCTATGTCCTGTACTTTTAATACATTTTTTAAGGCTTTATTTTGATTTTTTAAAGATAAAATGGTTGTTTATAAAAAACATAAAGATACTATATATACTCCCTCTTTCGGTAGTATTTTTAAGCATTTATGGTATTAGAAATAACGCCATTCATGTTGTGCTTTCAAATGTAATCTTAGGAGCATTTTTCTTATTACTTATTATCATTCTTGGGATTATGATTTCGGGGTATATTAAATATAAAGTACCACAATTAAAAATATTATTGAGCAGTATAATCATTCCGTTTTTACCTTTTCTTTTTCTATACGCGTTACCAGAAGTTATCTTTCATAAACAAATACTCTCTGCAGATATTTGTTCCCTCTTTTTAGTAATAATACCTTTCAGCTTTTTATGTACACAGCTCACTGAACGTATATTTGATATGGAATATTTTATTACCCGTTTACGCTATTACTTTAATTTTTCATTTGTTTTTACGATTTGGTTATTAGTAGGTCTGTATGTAATTACAGATTTGTCTATTTCAAGAATGGCGGAAGTATTCTTTTTTGCCTTCTTATCATTAATAGCACTTTTCTACATTAAAGAGAAAATAGATTATCATAAGCGAAAAATTCTTTTTTCAACAAAGGGGGATTATATCCATCGATTGTATACGACAGTTGATAGTATTGGTAGGGTCGTGAAGATTGAAGATTTGCTGGATAAATTTGTTCAAGAAATTGCTTTACATCTTGAGATTAAACATGTTTACGTATTAACCTATGATTTGCAAACACATCAAGTTACTTCCACAAGTACATCAAAAGAATATACTCAACATCAAATGGATGAAATATTATTTGAAAATCTCCACATGGGGGATGTAAAGAAAACGGAGCATTTTTATATAGCTTTTATCCACCAAGATGTAAATTATAAAAGAATACTAGTCGTAGACCATAATAAATCGATTTATTTAAAGGATGAGGAGTTACTATGGCTTGAATTATTACTTTTATATGTCAATAATTTTATTGAAAACACGAAAATGGTGGAAGATCTATTAGAACAGTTAAAGCATATGAAAGAGGCTGATAAAAGTCAGCTACCATGGCTCAATAAACTTCTTTGGCTACGCTTTGAACAAGAAAAATATCAATTAGCGCAAGAGCTTCATGATACGGTTTTACAAGAGCAGCTTCATATTGCTCGAGAAATGGATGTATGTATTCATGCGAAGAGGACAACGGATATTCAGGTGAACCTTACTAAGATTCATGATCATATGATTGCATCGTTGAATGATTTAAGAGGCTACTGTGAAAATTTGAAGCCACCATTATTAGATACACTAGGCTTAAATGCTGCGCTTGAAAAGCTTATTCAAAAAGTTCATAAACGTGCGGATTTTGTTTTAGTTTACACAATGGATCGTCTCTATTTAGAAGATGAGCGTTTAAACTTAATGATTTATCGGCTTTTTCAAGAGTTGTTAAACAATGCATTAAAACATTCGTATGCCAATACTGTCGAAATTCATTTGTTAGAAACAGCAGATGGCTTTGAAATAATTTATTCAGACGATGGTGTAGGCTGCAAAATGGATGGCATTATTGTTTCTGATTCAATGGGAATCAGGGGGATGCAAGAGAGGGTACAGGCATTTAATGGTCAGTTTTCTATCAATACCAATGTAGGAGAAGGAATGTCCATTCGAATTAAAATAAAAGAAGGAAATTATACGCATTCCTATGACTACGATACTTATAATAGAAGGTCAACTCCTAGTAGAGGATAATATATGAATAGAAAGAAAGATATGAACGATTTTAACACCTCCTAATCTTCTCGTAGAAATTACAGTACGAGTTGGATTGGGAGGTTTTGTATTGAAGTATAAAGAAAATGCAACAAAATGAAAGAGACATCCCAAATCATAGTTGAGATGTCTCTTTGATGTTATTCATTATATGCGCTTAGCGTGAACACGAAGATACTTTTCGACATCATTGTAAAGTCCTGATTGATTTGCGTATTTCACATAGTTTTTGGCAGTACGTAACCATTCTAATGTAGATGGCTGTATCTCTTCTAAAACGTGTAATAAATCATTAGTTGTGATAGGACGTTCATCACCAGTTGCTAAAATTTCAGCAAGTACATTTTCAGTAGCTAATTCAATCGTATTTTCAATGTCTGCACCTGAGAAAAACTCAGTTTGAGCAGCTAGTGTTTCGACATCTATTTCTTTAGCATATCTTCCTGCTAGCTTTAATTTGAAAATTTGCTCTCTCGCTTTTTTATCTGGTGGAGCGACGAAGATGAGACGGTCGAATCGACCAGGGCGCTTTAAGGCGCTATCGATATCCCAAGGGGTATTTGTAGCAGCCATAATAAGTACTTCATCTGTGCTTGTATCAATTCCCTCTAACTCAGTAAGGAATGTGTCGATGATTCCTCGAGTATATTCAGAAGCTTTAGACCGACTCATACCAATCGTGTCTACTTCATCAAAAAACATAATACTTGGCTTTTGAAAACGCGCCTTATCAAAAGCCGCTTTTAAATTTTGTTCACTTTCACCGATATAGCGATTTAATATATCTGTAATATGAACAGGATAAAAATTAGCCTTACATTCACCAGCGGTTGCCTTGGCAATAAATGTTTTTCCACAACCAGGGGGACCATAGAGCAGTACACCGCCGCCTACTTTTTTTCGAAACTTAGCAAATAGACCTTTGTTATAAAATGGGCTAATAATACGTAAAGTAATGGTCTTTTTTAAGTCATCCAGCCCAGCAACATCCGTAAAAGTGATTTGTTCCTTCCCTTTTTTTACTGTTTTAGGGGCTTTACCATCAATAATTTTTAACCTAGGTGTAAAATCTATTATTTGATCCGTCTCGGTTTCTTCACTTTTGTCTTCTCTTTCAAGCAGTTCTTCTGCTGAAGCGGCAATGTCTTCAGTAGTCTCAATGATTTCATCTGACTTCGTTTGCTGAATTTGCAAACTCGTTTTTGTTAATTCATTTATGATTTCCATACGTAGTGTATCATCTGTACAGAGAGAAATTCCTGTTGAATACGATTGTATCGCTTCTAGCCAACGATCGTTTTCAGCAAGCTCTTTTCCCAGCCAGTAATGTGCTTGAGGGTCAGTTGGGCTTTGTTCCACCATTTGCTGTAACCATTTAATTTTATCCATATGTATAACCCCTTATTTTTCTTAGTCCCTTAGCCAATGGAACTGATATCCATGTATAAAGTGCAAGTATTACATAGCATTTTAAAAACAGCATGGCTATACTATCAAACCCTAGTGCTAATAATAAAAAGGTTAGCCCAATCCCTACAAGCCAAATGATAGCTGGCCCCCCTAAACGCTCTATAAAACGATTAGGAGCTAGCAGAGGGTGGGTTGTAATTTCCATCTCTTCTAATAGAGCTAGTAATGTTTGATCCCCAGGATTTAAAAGAAAGGCTTGTCTGTAATATTCTTTCGCTTCTTTTTCGTTATTTCGGAAGGAGGCATTTATTCCGAGGTGCAACAATTTTGCCACTTCACTATCTGCTGAATTCATATATTGTTCTAATGCAAGGATTTGTTGTTCTTTACTTCCATGTACACCTTGTAAAATAAAGTTTCTCCGTAATACATATGAATTGTCCGGATCTAATTCTAATGCTTTATTGATTAATAACTTTGATTTATTACGATATCCTGTTTGTTTCATTAAAACAGCATAGCCTGCATGTGTTTCTGCATTATTTGGATTTAAGCGAAGTGATTCAAGAAAGGCTTTTTCTGCTTCTTGCCATCGCTCGGTTTCCATGTATAGATGGCCGAGAAAATAAAATATGATTTCCTCATCGAATCCTAATCTCATCGCTTCATGAAATTGTTTTTCAGCCTCGCCAAATTCGTTTATTGCATAGTTACTGTAAGCTAACATATACCAAAGCCGGCTATTTTCAATATTGTCATGTAATTCCTCGTTAATAAGCTCAATAACTTGGGGATATTTCCCTATATTAAAATAATGCTCGATAACTTCAAAGGATGGTTCTTCATATTCATCATATTCTTCAAACTCACTCATAATATATCTCCTTTCCTATAGTGCTAGTAAGAATAACGTAACCAAAGCATCGATTAAGCCCGAGAAGATGATTGCGGCAAATCCTGGTCTCCATAATGATTCAGCACCACCATCTACTGCTAAATGTTCTTTATACGGCTTGTCTAAAAATGCGAAGAAAATGAAAAAACAGGCAACCCCAAAAAGTCGACCAATAAATTTAATATATTTTTCATCTATGGGGATGACTTGTTGACCAATTGCGTAAACGACCGCAAGCTTCGCAATAATAAGTACAATACTAATAATTGCTAACAGCTGTATATCTTTTTTCTCAATTTTTAGCCATTTAGCGTTTTGTATACCTAGTATGGTAATGGCAAAAATACCACCAAACGCAGCAACAAAAAATAGATTACTAATCTCATAGCTTCTTGTCCTGTCTACTTCATTGTTTGTTAAACTAGGTTCATATAGATTTTCCATCATTCCATCAAGCTCCTGTTTCCTATTAATATCCTAATAATAGTTGTATTATACATATGTTTCTTTAAACTGGAAACACCTTCTTTGCAGGATTGTCATGCTCCTACATTTTCATTAAAAAATACGTAATAGATTGTTCGGGTTAATTTTTTGAATCAGATTCTATAATCAAAAAAATATTATTTTCGTTATTGGAATAGGAGAAAATGCACGTTTTTAGAATTATTCAATAAAATGAAGAGAATTATTAAAAATGTAACCGATATAATTCAATAGATGATAGAGGAGGTATGTAAATTTGAATAAAAAATTATTTTTGACAGCAGCAGCTATCCCGGTAGCTCTTATTGTACCAACAGTTGCAGGAGCGGCAGCCAATACCGTTTCCATCACAGGAAATAATATAGTGAATGAAACGTTAAAAGCTTCTATTGAAAACTTACCAGCAAATTCAATTGTGAATGGTTATCAGTGGTATTATGTAGATGGTTCTAACAATTCAACGAATAAACCAATCTCTGGTGCTACAACAGCGTCATTTACAATACCAGTTGATGCAGCAGGCAAAGCAGTTTTCGTGGAAGCGACTACAATTAATGGCGATAAGTATAAGAGTGAACCCCGTTCGATTAATGAACTAAAACTGTCAATAACTGCTCCAAGAATTGATAGTAGTTCAAATTATGCAGTACCTGGTGAATTGGTACAAGTCGCAGGTGCAATAGTAACCGATGATGCCGGAGCAAAGTTACAAAATAGTCAGATTACATATAGCTATCAATGGTTTTATAAAGTTGGTGAATCCTTCACAATTATTGATGGAGCGACTGACGACACATACAAAATTCCTAATGATGCTTTAGAAAAAGGCATGAAAGATATCATTGTTAAAGTAAAGGCAAAGGTAGGATCTTCTTTCGTGGAATCTGATGTTTCTGCTGTGAGATCAGTATCGAATGAACCTTCTGATTCAATGGTTGAAGACATTAAAACTTTACTAATAAATGACAACAAATATAACTTGACAAGTCTAGAATCTTTTAAGTCAGCTGTCACTGCATTGGAAAGTCAATATCAGGCACTATCAACTGCAGCAAAGGCGAATGTGAAAAATTATGATGTATTAAAGAGAGCAGCTGCAGATGTAGAGTTAATTAGCAAGTTAAATGAGAAAGTAGATAAGGTAAAAGAGGTTAATGAAAAAGACCTACCAAAATATTTAAAAGAAATCGATGAGGCCTATGATAAGTTTGATTTATTACAACGTAGCTTAGATCTAAATGATGCGCTATACAATAGCATTAAAAACATTTTGAAAGATCCGACAGATATCGAAGAATTTAAAGAAGTTAGAAGAATCAATCAGGCAATTGTAGCATTATTAACATATGAAAATTCCTATGTGAAGTATGTACCTACTAGCTTAGAGTCTTTACAAGTAGCAGTTGAAACAATTGAAAAGGATATAGCAAAATTATCTCAAAATTACCGAGCAACTGTTCAAAATCAAGCAATTTTAAGTGATGCTAAAGCGGATATAAAAAAGGTTGAACAATTTATTAAACTTTTCGATAAGCTGTCAGAAAAAGATGCACCTAGCAAACAGGTGACTACAGCAAAATCAATACGTACGTCTTATGAAAAGTTAACTTATAAACAACTTCAACTTGTACCAGCAAAATATATGTATACATTACTGCAAGCAGAAAATGCGGAAAACAGTCAAATAGACAAATTAAATAGTGAGATCGACAGTTATGTAGGCGATGTGATTGATAGTTACCCAATTGATCCTTCAGTAACTACTTGGCAAAGTCATGTTAATAATGTAAACCGTATTATTAATGAATATAAGGGCTTAACGAAAAATTCAGCGGCTAAAATTGTCGGATATGATAGCATTGTAACCTTGCAAAAAGATTTTAAAGCAGCTGAAAAAATTATTAAGGATATGGACGCCTATCAAAAACTTTCAGTAACGCCAGGTGTAGCTGAAAGTAAGTTGAAAACGAACTACACGAATGTATTGAAAGCATATAATAAGTTAACGACTCTACAACAATCACTTGTGTATAATGCAAATGATTTTTTATTAAATACACCGACTATTACCGTTAATACAAATGGTAAGGAACCTGCTGATAAAGCTGCTGCATTAGCTTTAAAGGCTGATGTTGATAAGCTTGCTGATGTAACGAAATATACATTTGTACAATTTGAATCTGCTGTTAATGCTGCAACAACAAAATATAAAAACCTATCTTCCGCTGGTCGAAAGTATGTAACAAACTATTATTTATTAACAGCGGCTAGTAAAGATCTTTCTGGTGTGAAGTCATTCCATAAAAAAGTACAAACCGCAAGAGAAGAAAAAGATGCTACGAAACAAGCGAAAAAAATTCAAACAGTTCAAACTGCTTATGCAAAACTACCTGCAAATCAACAGTTTCTGGCAAAACAGCAATATGAAGATTTGCTCAATAATCGTTTAGAAGATGGCAATGCACCAGATATCACTAAATTAAATAATGAAATTGCAAAAATCGTCTCAAATGATACGTATACAGTTTCAATGGAAAAAATTAAGGAGCTTTCAACGCAATATAATAAGCTAAGCTCTAGCGATAAAAAACGTATTACGAATGCTACCATCTTAACAACAGCAGTTTCTGATGTAAAAAAAGTTGAATCATTTATGAAGACGTATGAAAAATCATTTCATAGTAACCCAACAACTGTCATCAAAGCTTTTGCTAAGCTTACATCAAAACAAATGAGTTTAGTTAGTCCAGAAATAAGACAATCTATAATTGATCAAGATAAAAATCAACAACAGTCTAATGAAATTGCTTTGAAATTAGTTGAATCCATTAATTCATTGCTAGTAAATGGTGAATATATTGATGACTTGGAGACGAAAGTAAAAGAAATTCGTACAGCATATGATGGTCTAAGTGCTTCCGAAAAGAGCGTCGTGAAAAACTATTCTAAGCTAACTCAGGCCGAGAGTGATTTGAAAAAGGTAGCAGAGGTTCATGCTCTTTACGTACCAGCTACAAACGAAAATGCAGCAGCTCGTAAAGCTTGGCAAACTGCATACGGTAAGCTCTCAAAGAAATTAGAACTTTTATATCAAAAGATGTATGCAAACGATTTATAAAAAATAGTTTAAACCAGCACCCCGGATAAAGAAATTTATTCGGGGTTTTAATGTGTGTGCCTGGAGTGAAGATGTTGATTTGTCAAGTCCTTAATATTGTGTAAAATTCTATACAAAGTTTTTCAACCCTGATTTTAGTTTTCCTAAATTTTACAGCTTACGTTGGAATTCGCCGCCAACCACATAAAGAACGCCGCACATAAAGTTTCGCTGCTAACAAGCTTTTTCGCGGTTCTATCAGCGATGTTCGAGGTTCTATCAGCGATGTTCGAGGTTCTATCAGCGATGTTCGAGGTTCTATCAGCGATGTTCGAGGTTCTATCAGCGATGTTCGCGGTTTTATCAGCGATGTTCGCGGTTTTATCAGCGATGTTCCCGGTTCTATCAGCGATGTTCGAGGTTTTATCAGCGATGTTCCCGGTTTTATCAGCGATGTTCCCGGTTCTATCAGCGATGTTCGTGGTTCTATTAGCGATGTTCGCGGTTTTATCAGCGATGTTCATGGTTCTATCAGCAATGTTAGCGGTTTTATCAGCGATGTTCGCGATTCAAGCAGTGGAAGATATGACCAAAAATTAAAAGTTAGGTGATAAAACGAGAAAGTTAATCAATAAAATTCAAAAGTTGGGTAATAAAACATAAAAGTGTTCCGATGAAATTCATAAGTTGGGTGACATTATGTTAAAAGTATATGTGGATAAGTGATTAGAGAGAGGAATATGTTTCAGGAAAAGCTTATAAGGCGAAGGCTAGTATTTTTCTATCTTATTTGACTTACACCTCTCTAGCAAACATACAGCAGCCGCACCACATCTGGGTAGAAGTGTATGAGATGCCGTTGAGTTAATGAATGATAGGGTAAACTATTTTTACGTGAGCATATGATAGAAAGCGCGCGTGTTTTATGCGGTACAACATGTCGTGCAACCATATGCAAAGGTGACAGAGCGCTTAAAAAACATCAAGTATAAAACTTATCAAAAAAGGCGCAATGACTGAAACATCATTAGAAAGCGCCTTTATGGGGGCAGCGTCATATTTTATTCCAAATAAAACATTGTATAATCGATGCAAAAACTAATACTTGATTGAGAAATGCAAACTTATGAAAAAGACTGCTGTTGATTAAATTGAAATCCAGCACATATTGAAGAAGAAGGAACGTCTGGGTGAGGAGACTTTTCCGGAAGGCTAAGCATCCAAAATTTTAAAAAAGTATTTAAAAATTTATACCAAATAGAGTCTTCATAGGGTAAACTATGGAGGCTCTGTTTTTGCCTATTATTAAGTTTTTTTCTTAGTAAAGTGTATTTATTGAGTAGTTATGGCGAAAAAATGCCGTTTTTTGAAAGGAGATCACAAAATGCCGACAGATCATATCAATCATCATAATCACCTTGCGGCAGAATGGGTGAAACAGTTTCGTCCTTATGCGAAAGAGGGACAATGCGCAAGCTATATTCCCGCTTTAGCGGAAAAAGAGCCAAATCAATTAGCGATTTCGATTATCGGTACTAATAATGAGGAAATGAAAGCTGGAGACACAACTGAACTATTTACGCTACAAAGTGTTTCAAAAGTCGTTACCTTTATATTAGCGTGTATGGAACGGGGATTACCTTATGTTTTAGAACGAGTAGATGTTGAACCTACAGGTGACACCTTCAATTCCATTATTCGACTAGAAAGCCATCAGCCTGGAAAACCTTTTAATCCAATGATTAATGCAGGAGCGATTACAGTATCCTCTATGCTTGACGGTAGTTCTCCACAAGAGAAGGTTTCGAAAATCCTTCAATTTTTAGAACAAATCGTTGGCAAGGAATTAAAGGTTAATGAAGAGGTTTATCAATCTGAGTGGCAAACTGCCAATCGAAACCGTTCATTAGCCTATTATTTAATGGATTCTGGCTTTTTAGACTGTCCTGTAGAAGAAGCATTAGAGGTTTATTTGAAACAATGTGCTATTGAAGTAAATGTTTCAGATTTAGCGATGATTGGTTTAGTCATTGCCAATGATGGTTATCATCCTTTATTAAAAACACAGCTATTTCCCAAACAAGTAGCAAAATTAGCGAAGGCATTGATGGTTACTTGCGGGATGTATAATGCTTCTGGTAAATTTGCAGCATTTATCGGGTTACCTGCAAAAAGTGGTGTCTCTGGAGCAATTTTAGCGGCAGTGCCAAGTCACGCGGGCTTAGATTCACCTTTCCCTACTGGCTGTGGTATTGGCATTTATGGACCAGCAATTGATGACATCGGGAACAGTGTAGCTGGAGTGCATTTACTAAAGCATATTGCTACCGAGTGGAATATGAATATTTTTTAAGCCATTCAAAAAGATGACTTCATAAATGGAGTCATCTTTTTTGATTATGTTGTTAATTTGCAATAAAAAGCTCTGAATTACTTTCTTTTCATTTTATAAATAATCATTAGTAGCATAAACCAAATTGGTGTTAATAGTAATGCGGTACGCGTTGCCTCTGAAATGAACATGACTACTAATAAAAATGCAAAGAAGGCAAGTACTAAATAGTTCACGAACGGAGTAAAAGGTGCCTTGAAAATCGATGCTTCATGAAGTGCACGGTTTTTACGTTTATAAATAATATGAGAGATTAATATAATACTCCACACCCATATAAAGCAAATAGCACTAATCGTAGTCACAACACTAAAGGCATTTTCAGGCATTAATTTACTTAGTAATGCACCAGCGGAAACTACAATTGCAGAAACAACGAGTGCGTTACTTGGCACACTGTTTTTATTGAGCTTTGCAAACTTTGGCGAAGCTTGCTTATTGTTTCCAAGATTAAAAAGCATGCGGCTAGTAGAAAATAAGCCACTATTACCGGCTGAAGCAGCAGATGTAAGGACGACAAAATTAATAATACCTGCAGCAATTGGAATACCCGCTAGTGTAAATACTTGTACAAATGGGCTACTAGAGGCAGACATTTCATACCAAGGATTAATGCATAAAATAACAAATAACGCTCCTACGTAGAATAATAAAATGCGTAATGGAATTTTATTAATGGCAGAAGGAATATTTTTTTTAGGGTTGGCCGTTTCTGCAGCAGAAACGCCTACTAATTCAACACCAACAAAGGCGAAAACAACCATTTGGAATGCCATTAGGAAACCGTATAGGCCGTTTGGGAATAACCCGCCATGTGACCAAAGATTTTCAACTGTCACTGTGCCAGAGCTTGTCTGAAAGCCTGTAAATAACATGATTAGGCCAATAACAATCAGTGCCACAATGGTGATGACTTTTATAAGGGCAAACCAAAATTCTAGTTCGCCAAATAGTTTCACAGTTAACAAATTCAAAATTAGTAATAGTACTAAACACCCGATTGCAGGCACCCATTGAGGTATATCGAACCAATAATGTGTATAAACGCCGACTGCAATAATATCTGCCATAGCGGTCATGATCCAGCAGAACCAGTATGTCCATCCAGTGATGTAACCTGCCCAAGGACCTATGTATTCGGATGCAAAATCGGTAAATGATGTATAGCCAGCATTCGATAATAATAATTCACCTAATGCCCGCATAACAAAAAATAAGGCGGTCCCGACAATGAGATAGGCAAAGATGATGGAAGGTCCCGCTAAAGCAATGGCTTTACCTGAACCTAAAAATAAACCAGTACCGATTGTTCCACCGATCGCTATGAGCTGCACATGGCGATTTTTTAATTCACGTTTTAATTGTTGTTGTTCCACGTTGATCCCCCTCAAAGATACGTAAAAACTATGACTGGAAAATAAAAAAGAGACTAGTAATGACACTAGTCTCGTAAACGACAGAATAACAAATACCGATTACGGATGTTATAGGTAAATAAAGAAAAACATTCGTATCGTATAGCTTTCGTGTTGAAAGTTGATATTACTCCTCTGTCCTTTTGCCTGAGATAGTGAACCCTTCGGCGACGCAAAATGCGCTCTCTCCAGAACTGCTCCTGCTATAGTGTTATCCATAGCATTCATAGCTTATATTGTATGTCTGTATGACATTATTTTAAGATATTATAAATCCTATCAGTGCCTAGTTAATTATTCAAGGATAAATTTTAGACATTTTCAGAAAAAAAGAAGAATGGAGTTCATCTAGGTAAATACTTTACGAAAAATAGTATTTTTAGACATACATTAATAATAAGTATATTACCTCACGTAGTTTTATTCTTTTCTGAAGAATTAACTTGTCAGACGTTAAACAATATATAATATAGTAGAAACTCAGAATTTTTTGCAAAAAGAAACCATCTCATAGTCATCTGAGATGGTTTACATTTTGTTTAAAACAAAATTGATATAGGTAAATACAAATAAATTTACTTTATGTCATGAGTAGATTTATGTCTTATTGATTTTTTAATTTTGTTTTTTGGACTTTATTTTACCTGTCCAAGTACGGAAGCCGCCCTGAAGTTGGTAAATTTGGTTGTAGCCACGTTTTTTAAGAAATAGAGCAGCACGTGAGCTACGGCCTGTATTTTGACAGTATAAATATACTGGTAAATCTGGGCGAATTTCTTTGTGACGTTGACGTAGAGTAGTTGAAGGAACATTGCGTGCACCAAGGATGTGACCAGCATCAAATTCTTTTTGTTCACGTACGTCGATAAGCTGTGCTTTACGATAGCCTTCAATAAATTGTTCTTGTGTTAGGTTTGTTACGGCTTTTTTTAGTCGTAGGGCATTTATGCCGATATAAGCAATTACAACTACTAAAATAACACCGATTGTGATAAGTATGTTCAACAAAATTTCTTACCCCTTTCTATCTTCTTTATTATTATAAAAGATGCGCTAGCGATAGTCCAATGAGTTTGATAAAATAAATTACATTGTGGCTAGAATTAATCTATCTTTTGTCTATGTATGTTTTAGTGAAAAGCCACAGAATTATCCACTATTTTCTTGGTTTAGTGTGGGGGATTACTTAGAAAAAGAATTGAATTAAACGAAAAGTGTCAAAATTTATGAAGCACTATTTTTGGCTCATCATTAAGAGTAGGATGAAATTTGTTAAAATGTATGCCCTATATAGGTTGATTGTAGTGAAGGTGGGGCTTAAGACCCTGTAGCGAAGCGAAGCGTCAGCAACAAATGTTTTAACTGTGCGAAAGCGAAGCGGCAGCGACACAGCGCCCAGCCGTAACGGAAATTAACCACTCGCTATAGCAATGAGCCTTATTTTGTACACATTCGCATAATATTTGTAGGAGATGAAAATATGACAACTTGGTATTTTCTAAATTCAGGGAAATGTAGCCCTTCTTTTAATATGGCATTAGATGAAGCATTACTTGATTGGCATAGTGAAGGTTTAATTCCACCAGTCATTCGTTTTTATGAGTGGGAGCCAGCAACACTTTCGATTGGCTATTTTCAGCAGGCGAAAAGAGATATTAATCTAGAAGCGGTACGAGAGCAAGGACTAGGCTTTGTTCGTCGCCCAACAGGTGGTAGAGCTGTTTTACATGAACATGAATTAACATATAGCGTTATTGTATCAGAAAGCTATCCAAATATGCCTGAAACAGTGACAGAGGCATATAGAGTGTTAAGTGAAGGTATATTGCAAGGTTTTCATAATCTAGGTATGGATGCTTATTTTAGTGTACCTGATACAGAAGAACAAAGAGCAGACTTAAAGAAACCAAAAAGTGCAGTTTGCTTTGATGCGCCAAGTTGGTATGAGCTTGTCGTGGAAGGAAAAAAAGTAGCTGGTAGTGCACAAACTCGTCAAAAAGGTGTTATTTTACAGCACGGAGCTATTTTACTTGATTTAGATCAAGAAAAATTATTGTCTGTCTTCAATTTTTCAAGTGAAGAGGCGAAGGATCGTATGCGTAGAAAGATGCCAGAGAAGGCTGTTGCTATCAATAACCTTGTTAAAGAACCAGTGACGATAGAACAATGTGTGACAGCATTTAGAGATGGTTTTGCAAAATCGTTGCAAATTGATTTAAAACCATTTACACTTTCTGAGGAGCAATTAGAATATGTACATGCATTAGAAGAAAAAAAATATGCATGTGATGATTGGAACTTCAAAAAATAAAAAATGGTATAAGAAAAATATTTTTTTATCGTTCAACCCTTGTAATAACAAGTAGTTCGGATTCTATTCGAAATTGCAAGAGTTGAATTGAAAAACTATATATAGTATCTTTATTAAAGAAATATACACAATATGTAGTGTTTAGCGACACATGATATTGTGTATTTATTTTGTAAGGCAGAAAATAAGGGAGGCAAAATGATGGTACTAACAAATCATCAACCCGAAGTAAACAAATTTGAACAGTTAAACAAAGACATTGAACAATTTCCGCAGGTTCATCCTGTAACACCTGATATGCACATTACGCATAAGGGTGTATCAAGACTTGTGATGATCGATCGCTACTCGTTTAAGGATACGGAGAAGAAAACGTTAAAAGCCGGTGATTTTGTCGTATTAACAGTGAAGGCAGATCCGAAATTCCCTGCACGTGGTTTAGGGACAATCCAAAAGCTTGATATGTCTACGAAAACAGCAGAAATTTTGATTGAGGAAGATTACCGTAGTGCGTTAGATGATCCGAAAGAGCAAGAAACGGGTGTGATTACACGTTCAATTGACGTGCTAGAAAAGCCTCTTGAAATATTTTATGAACAAATCGCAAAACGAAATGCAACAGGACTTGCTGCTGTTGAAAAAACACAAGAGAAACGCCAAGAATGGTTTGAGAAGTTTTATGAGCAGTTAGTATCATTAAAATTCATCCCAGCTGGACGAGTTATTTACGGAGCAGGATCTGAAACAGATGTAACGTTCTTCAACTGTTACGTAATGCCATTTGTAGCAGATTCACGTGAAGGAATAAGTGATCACCGTAAGCAAGTAATGGAAATTATGAGCCGCGGTGGTGGTGTAGGGACGAATGGTTCGACATTGCGTCCACGTAATACTTTAGCACGTGGTGTAAATGGTAAATCATCTGGTTCCGTTTCATGGTTAGATGATATTGCGAAGCTGACTCATCTTGTCGAACAAGGTGGTTCCCGTTAACCGAAAACGGCGGGATTAAAATCTCGTGAATTGCTGGAACACCCTGAGAGCTTTTCTTGCTACAACGTAAACTGTGAAGTTAGGCGTGAATGCTTGAAAAAAGAAAAGATTGGGCAATCAGCAGCGAAGCATCTATGGAAACGTAGTTGAACGTTCAACGACTATTGAACCTTCCTAAACTTTGAACCACATCGGAGGTGGAAGCATGGAAGAAGTAAATCGTAATGTACGGAGACGTCCTTACGAGGCGCGAGACAAAGAACGATTGATTAAAAGAATTATTGAGTTGCATGAAAATGGTATGAGCCAAGTTGATATTGCAAAAACACTTAACATTGGAAGAGGAACAATCTTTAGGTGGAATAAAGAGCTAGATCTTTTTAAAGCAAGAAAGCCTGGTCAAGCAGGAAAGCTGAAAAATAAAAAGTATCATTATGATGAACACTATTTTAAAAATATTGATACTGCAAATAAGGCTTATTTAGTAGGTTATATTACAGGTGATGGTACTATAAATGATCGTTGTAAATCGAAGCGTATTATTTTATCACTTGCTGAACAGGACCGGCAACTACTTGAAGATATTGCAAAAGAATTATCTATGCAAGAAGCGATTAAATTCCGTCAACGCAATGCACCAAATGAACAAAACAAATACTCTTTAACAATTAATTCAACAGAAATGTGCAATGATTTAATGAGGTTGGGTATTACACCTCGAAAAACAGGTTTTGAAAGTTGGATTGATTTTAAAAATGAGGATTTGCAATGGGCTTATTTAAGAGGGTTTTTTGATGCAGATGGCCATTTTTCCAAGCGTGGGAGAATAGGATTTACAGGTAATTGTCAAATGCTTTTATCATTACTCCAATTTTTGCATAATCAACAACTAGCTTTAACCATCCATAAAGTTTACCCAAAACAAGGATGCGTTGACTTATTCATTTATCGAAAAGCTGATGTGTTAAAGATTGTTCGAAAGTTATACGGTCATGGTTCCTTACAACTCAATAGAAAATATGAAAAAATCAAATCCTTCTTTGATGATATAGTCTGATCTTATGTGAAAGCATAAGAATGTGGCAGAAATGACCACATCGAAAAAGTATTTTAAAATATTTTTTTGTAACAAAAAGCGTGGGGCACAAATGATTATGCTGGCAGATTGGCATCCTGATATCGTGGAATTTATTATTTCAAAAATGCAAAATCCACGTATTCTACGATACCTAATCGAAAATACAACGGATAAAACAATTATTCGTCTAGCAAAAGAAAAATTAAACTTTAAACCTCTTTCAACTCAAGAGGAAGCTATGTACCAAGGTATTGTTAACTATAAAGGTATTGAAGGTTTAGGTGGTTTTGATACGGCTATTATTCGTGAAGCGGAAAACAAGCTTCGTGATGGTGGTACTTATACTGTTCACAATCAAGAGTTTTTAACAGGTGCAAATATTTCTGTAACATTAACAAAAGAATTTATGCAAGCTGTAGAAAATGACGCTGACTTTGAGCTTCGTTTCCCAGCTGTTGAAGAATATACAAAAGAAGAGATGGCTATTTACAACAGTGAATGGCATAAAGTTGGAGATGTGCGTGAATGGGAGAAAATGGGCTATAAAGTACGCACTTACCGCACGATTAAAGCGAAGGAATTATGGAATTTAATCAACGTTTGTGCAACGTACTCTGCAGAGCCAGGTATTTTCTTCATCGACAACGCCAATGAAATGACAAATGCAAAAGCTTATGGTCAAAGTGTTGTAGCGACTAACCCGTGTGGTGGACTTCGCCTCACGTTAAAAATTGCGGGATAAAGCGGGAAGGCTGAGAATGCTAATCCGAACCGAAGGCTAAAGGTAAAACTTCAGTCAGGGGCAACGCATACCCGGTGATCCTACTTAGTAGACTATAACCCGGGCACGAGACCGCAACATTACACATAACAGACTGGCCTAATTAGAGAAAGGCTGTGATCAAATGAACAGAGGGTATGCAGGTTTTTATAAATCATATTATTTAAGAAGTTCATATGAGTATGCATATGCCAAATTTCTAGATTATCATTCAATTTCTTGGGGCTATGAAGACAAAGTATTTAATATTGGATTCAAATTTTATAAACCTGATTTTTTCTTCTATAATGATAACGGTGATATTATAAAGATTGTTGAAATTAAGTCTCGCGATATTACGGCGAAAGAAAAAGCTCTAGAAGCTTTAAAGGTTATTGAAACAACTTATGATATTAATTGCGAATTAATTTCTTATGAAGATTTGCTCGAAATGTATAAACTTGTACCATTTTCGTTAACTTCAACGATAACAGAATGGATAGAATCAAAAAATACAACAATAAACAAAGCTAATTATGGCAAGTTAAATGCTCATTTCAATCAACAGCATAATGAGCATACTAAAAAAATAATTGGACAACATACGAAGCGATTGTGGGAATCTAATAGTCCGGCGAAAGCAAGAATGATTGAAGGTTTAAGAAAATCTGGCTTGGCTCAAAAGGGTAAGCAAAAGAAACCTAGGGAACAAAGAATCTGTAAAACTTGTGGGAGCAAGTTTGAAGTTATTGTTTCTTCATCCAAATGGTTTTGTACTCAATCATGCGCTGGAAGTTCAAATATTCAAGTTGCCACAAAAACTTATGTTGAAAAGCGAGCAAAAGTTCATCAAGAAATTAAACAGGCTGTAATTAAATGGGCAATCGACAATCAGAAAATTATTACTGGAGCCCCCTTTAATCAAATAAAATCAACTCTCCAACCATTAATTGAAAGCATTTATCAAGAATTTGGAGTTAAAGATTTTAGAGTAATTTCGAAATCAATCTTTGGGGAAGATAGAGGAAGAAAAGAACTACTTAGGTTTATGAAAAAAATGTGTAATGAAAATGTATGCTGAACTTACAGGAATTGAACTGTAAGAACTAGAGGATAAAAAGCCTTTAGGATAACAATAATTGGAACAACCACTTGCACCATATTCTGTGTGTAACTTAGCAGCTGTGAACTTAGCACAGTTTGCGAATAAAGAAAATCAAACAATTGATTACGAAGCACTACGTGAAACAGTTCGTGTTGGTGTTCGTATGCAAGATAATGTTATTGATGCTACACCATACTTCTTAGAAGAAAACCGTGTACAAGCTCTTGGAGAGCGTCGTGTTGGCTTGGGCGTAATGGGCTTAGCGGACTTACTCATTTATTGTGAGAAGGAATATGGCTCAGAAGCAGGTAATGAACTAGTCGATGAAATCTTTAAAACGATCGCTGAAACTGCGTATGAGGCGTCAACAGAGCTTGCAAAAGAACGTGGTAGCTTCCCATTCCTTGTAGGCGCAACAGAGGAAGAGACAGCACGTTTACGTAAAGCATTTACTGAAACAGGCTTCATGCAAAAAATGCCTGCACATATTAAAGAGCAAATTTTAGCAACTGGTATTCGCAACTCGCATTTACTAACAGTAGCTCCAACTGGTTCTACTGGTACGATGGTTGGCGTGGCAACGGGTCTTGAGCCATACTTCTCATTCACATATTACCGTTCTGGTCGCCTAGGTAAATTTATCGAGGTAAAAGCAGAAATCGTACAAGAATATTTAGAACGTCATCCGGAAGTAGATGAGAATAATCTTCCTGATTGGTTCGTTACGGCGATGGAATTAAAACCAGAAGCACATGCTGATGTACAATGTATCATCCAAAAATGGATTGATTCATCTATTTCAAAAACTGTAAACGCACCAAAAGGTTATACAGTACAGCAAGTTGAAAAAGTATACGAGCGTTTATATAAAGGTGGCGCTAAAGGTGGTACGGTCTATGTAGATGGTAGCCGTGATTCACAAGTACTAACACTAAAGGCTGAAGAAAATGATATGGATCAATTATCATTTGAGGAAGAATTAGTAGAAGTACCAACGAAGCGTCCAGTTGTATTAGTAGATACGATTCAAGCATTAGAATCAACAACAGTTATTGGTTCGGATGTAGGGAATACTTGCCCTGTATGCCGTAAAGGAACTGTAGAAGAAATCGGTGGCTGTAATACATGTACAAACTGTGCTGCACAGTTAAAATGTGGCCTATAAAATAATGAAAAAGTGTCTATTGTTGCTTTGAAATAAAGTCGTACCGTTTATAAAAAAGATGTACCGTTTAAAATAAAGTTATACCGTTTGTAAAAAAGTTGCACCGTTTTACCCCTTTGGATAATATTATCTAAAGGGGTGTTTTTATGTCAAAACGAAGTAGAACATCTAAAGCTTTCGTTCATCCAGAATTTCCTTATTTTTATTCTAACTTCATTCGAAGATGATCTTTTCTTAAATGAAATTTTTAATGCCTATCAAGTGTTAAACCTATAAGAAGCCATACTGGTGAAGTATGGCGTACTAATTCATCTAACAAAAAAAGACTAGCAGTAGACTTTTACAATAAGTGTGGCTATTGTGGAGATCATGATATTTACAGTGGAGGGTACAATGTATATCATGTTGAACACTTCGCCCCTAAAGAGAAATTTTAAGAGTTAGAGTTTACTTATGATAATTTATTATACAGTTGTCCTTACTGTAATATAGCTAAGTCAAATAAATGGATAGGAAAGACATCCAAAGAAGCGGTTGTGGGAAATAAAGGATTTATTGACCCATGTACGGATGAATACGACTTACACCTTGGCAGAGATATAGATGGTAAAATTATATATAAAACATCCTTGGGTCAGTACATACATGAAGAATTAAAATTATATTTAAAGAGACATGAGATATTATTTAATCTAGAAAAGATAAGAATGAAACGGAGAGCCCTTAAAGAAAAAATAGAGTTTCGTGAAAAAAATAATCAAGACTACAAAGATTTAGAAATTATTTATAAAGATTTGAGTGCTGTTTTCTGTGACTATTATGAATTGATAATCGATGAAAGTCCTGTACATACAATTTAATCGATCTTTTTTACAAAGTGGAATTTAATATTAAGACTAATCCAATTGATTTTGATCAAACTTTGTTCAAAATTGGTTGGATTTCTTTTATATAAAATCAACGTCTGCAGCATACTTTTAATCAACTTTATTCCAAACCAACAAATTTTTATAATCATCATGTTTGCCATATCAATCAAATACTTGCCAAACCCCATTTCAATTTATAATTATATATGGTTAAATTATCTTAAAATGGAATTTGATTAAGAGGGAAGTGTATTTATGAGTAAATATGATGAGTGGATTAATAGGCGTAAAACCTACGGTAACATACATAATAAATGGTCAAACAACTATGTAAAATATCGGGATTATCAAAAGTGGGCAGAGAGAATGCTTATGGTATCTAGTGTTTTGTTATTTGTCCCATCGCTATTATTTTCAGGAATCTTATTATTAAATGGTTTATATAAATATGCATTCTTCATTATAATTGGCATTGTTTTTTATACATATGTGGTATTTAAATTCTTCGATATTCTACAAATGTTTCAGGGAAAGCGGTATAAAAGAAGAGATGAGTGGCCCATCAGAAATAAGCGGTTTATTGAGGATTCTACAACACTACAATACCAAGCATTAAGGAAACAGAATCAAATTGTTGCTTCTTATTTCCAAGAACATACCGAACCTCTCAAGGAAATCGTGTTATATCATAGTTTAGAAGAACGAATTCAATACTTAGAAGGAATACCTGCAGCTTTAGGCTACATAAACACAATCATTGAAGAAAAATACCCATTCCTATCAAAAGTAACGAATATAACTCAGTTAGAGGAGGTAATTAAACTATTCTCAACTGATCGATTTGTTGACCTACACTGTCTAAACAGACCAAACGTTTACCCAGAAGCAAGAGATGTGGAACTAGAACTTTTCACAAAGCACAATATTGACGTTACATATATAGAAAACATATCTAATTATTTCAATCGTCATGGGGTAAGTAAGGCACGAAATATCATAGAAACCTTTAACAAGGAAAATGCTATTCTAAATCTTGGTGTCAAAGGTGAAGATAAGCTTCAACAAGCTTTAGACATGCATTCAGATGAATTTAAGGTTTTATATAATGTTCGATTGCAAGTCAATGATCAATCTATTGAATCAGATGCATTAGTGTTCTCTCAAACTGGTATCTATTCATTAGAAGTTAAAAACTTCGGAAGTTCAGGAAAATATTCGATTAATGTTGCATCAGATGGTCAATGGCTTAAATGCTTACAGAACGGAAAAAAAGAACCAATGAAAGACGTTACAGCTCAAACAAATCGCCATATTGCTTATCAAAATAAGTTCTTAGCTACACATATGCCGAAGCTTATGTTAGAAACTAATGAAATTAAAATAAAGCCTATTATTGTTATTGGAAATGATAATGTTATTGTCTCTAATAATAGTCCTCAAAAAATAGTCCGAACATCTCAATTATATAATTTAATTATTAATAACGATAATATCTACTCAAAACAGGACATCGACAAATTATATAATTTATTTAAGGAGAAATCATTACCTTCACAAAGGTTCCCATATCGTGATTTGATACAGGAATACAAAAACTTAATTGATACATTAACATTACTATTTGATTTAAAATTGTTATTTAGAAGAGTTAGGACAGATTATTATTATGTCCTTGAAGATAATGTTCCAGATAATGAATATTTATTAAAAAACAACTTAGATATAGGTGTAATAAGCAATTATAGTGATTGCCAATTACTATCAAGTGAACGTTTTATTGATTATATTGAAAATGATGTAATTAATATGAAATAAATGGAATAAAAAATAATCCCAAATACACTTAATTATGTTGGAACGAGCACAAGAGTTGTAGCTGCCGCACAAAGAATTAATGAAAGGCAGTTAAAAAAACAACTGGAGAGTTATGATATTCCAGATATTAATTTTACAAAAATCGTAAACTTAAATCATTTTAAAAAATGACAGGTATTTAACTAAAAACTTTTTCTCAGATTTTATAATCGTTGGTAAGATACAGGTATAGTTTAAGAAATACTGTTACTAGCAGGCCTGAACAGTTCTGTGTCATAACGATTACCTTTTGTTTATTCTTAGAAGCCTATTACTTTCATTGTTTCTTATACTATATTAGCTATTGCTAACATCGAGAGACTCCAACTAAATAGGAATTGCTGCTCCTATAGACCATTTGAGCTACACGAATTACTTTCAAAAAAGTCCTTCTCTAACCCCCCCGGTAGAGAAGGCTTTTTTGAATAAGAATATGCGGGTAATGCTAAACACTAGTATAGCTATCAATAGATTAAATGCACACAAGTTTTACTTGGAGGAGACAAATGAACAATATAGTAGCAAGAATTACTGAAGAAGGACTAATAATCGAAAAGGATTACGGAATACGAAAAAATTTTGCATATCATAGTGGTGCAAATTTAATAACATATCCTGCATTTGAAGATTTAAACAAACCAAAAGCAATGTTTGCGCTAGCGCATGAGCTTGGTCACCATTATCAACGGCAACATTATTCTAAAAATTTATTGGATACTTTAAGTGGTTTTGCAAGAATGAATCATTTGTTTCACTTATTCCTTTTCCCTTATTTACTTTGGGAAGAAATAGATGCCTGGTGGCGATTTTGATCAAACTTCAATCTTTATTATAAAGCTACACGATTTTGGGTATGAGCTTAAATTAGATTGTACTGGATGTACTTGTTCTGTTGATGAATTTGGCCTTCAGTAGATTGTTGATGAATCAGGATTACCTAAGGGAGCTTGAAAAAGAGGATAAGCTTTTGAAAGCTGAAAAAGTAACAGATTCTGTGTCAGCAGAAAAAAGCAATAAGTAATATATAGAAAGCTTTGTTAATCGTGTGAAAAGAAATGATTAGATAAATGTTATCGTAGTGGATTTGAGAAGAAAACGTCCGCTGTGCATAGTATCATTAAAAAACATTACGGATAACGAAAGCGATAGTATTTGTTGCAAAAAAACCACCTTGGGAAAAACCAAATAAGAATATGAAAAAGGCTTTGAATGACGGTTATTACCGTTTATTCAAAGCCTTTTCACTGTAGGTTTTTGAATAGTATTCCTCTTAACAAGGATTTAACAAGGTTTGTTTTACAATGATGATAGAAGGGATTTAATTACAAAGAGTGTTTTGTATATATAATTTGCAATGGTTTAGGTACATCTACAATTTCTAGATACTTCCCTCGTTTCCGCCCGACGTTTTACGCTGGCATGGCTTCAACTAATGATAGAGGGGAAAGTACACTACAATCACTATTATATGTAGATTAAAATAAAGTCGTACCGTTTATAAAAAAGATGTACCGTAAATAAAGTTATACCATTTTACCCCTTTAGATTTTAGTTATCTAAAGGGGTGTTTGTATGTCTAAAAGAGCAAGAACATCTATGAATCCATATGAAATTTTAAAAGTATCCATCAAATTTGCTAATGAACAGTTAGTAGATTCTACAGCAATAAAAGAAATATTTGCTGTAACAACTACGGTAATTACGGCTCTATACCGAAAAACCATTAAATTGAGTGATGTGGTTAATGTTTTAGCTGAGAGTGGTTTGAATGGTCCAGTATTGTTAAGTTATCGAGTGTGTATGGCAAAATAAAAGTGCAGATTATTGCAACATTGTGTAATTGCAATTGCAAAACTATGTATGTTTTCTTTGCAAAATACAAACGTGCATGAAAAGATTCAAAAAGAGAAAAAAGTAGTTATTCGATGAAATTAATCGAGTCGGTGGATACATTGCTTCCGAAATAGAAAATGATTAAACTTTTTTATAAAAGTTAAACAATACTTCACAGAGGAAGAATCTGTTTTGATCAATCTTTTTTCAAAACGGGTTCTTTTAATTTAACGTAAGATGTGGATTTGTGAGATGTTTTTGATCAAACTTTATTTCAAAGCTACATCTATTGTAGATTTGAAATAAAGTCGTACCGTTTATAAAAAAGATGTACCGTTTAAAATAAAGTTATACTGTTTGTAAAAAAGTTGCACTGTTTTACCCCTTTAGATTATAGTTGTCTAAAGGGGTGTTTTTATGTCAAAAAGAACGAGAACATCTAAAGTTGAAAAGTGGATTAAGGAAGGTCGAGGTTCGGGTATTGGAGCAGACTATAAGCCATGGCTAAACATTCAGGACGTTTCCTCATTAGGAAGATCCACCCGTCTTAGAGGAATTAAAACAAAACGACAGCATGAATTTTTATCAGATTTGGAACGAAACTACTTTTATTTAACTGAATATTCGGATTTTGTTATTGATATTCGAGAACAATTTCCCTTATTGCCGTTGGAAGAAACAATTGTCATTGCAGATGAATTAGGTCTTAAACATCCTATAGATCCTAAAACGAATGAGCCAGTTGTGATGACAACGGATTTTTTATTAACAGTGGATAAAGGAGAAGGGTTAGTAGAGCTTGCTCGGACTATAAAAATGAAGGACGAGCTTTTAAAAGAGCGAGTTATTGAGAAGTTTGAAGTTGAGCGAGTGTATTGGGAGCGACGCAACATTGATTGGGGTATTGTGACAGAACTTGAGATTCCTAAAGAGATGGCTAGAAACATGGCTAGAAACATTAGTTATATTCATGACTATTACGATATTCAACAATATGATGCTTTCCAAAATTTAAGTTCTCAGCATATGGAGGATTTAGCAATGGCATTGTTACAGCGAATATTAAGTAAAGGTGAAAGCATTCGAGACGTGACAAATCTATTTGATAAACAAACACATATGCCATTAGGGAGTGGTATGACGCTATTTTATTACTTATTGGCACAGAAAATTATTCGGGTAGATTTGCTAGAGCCATTAAATGTGGAACAACCTATTGTTATCCAGTCAATTGATGAAAGCAAATTGAAGAAGGTGAAGTATGGATGATTTATATTAATCAAGTGCTTCAATCTGTAAAAGATTCAACACGTATTCGTATTATTGAAATTGAAGAATCTTATGTCTATATCGTCAATATTGATGCCAATACATCTATGCCTAAAAAAGAACTCTATTCATCGTTAGTAACGGATATAGAGCAAAAAGAATGCCTTATAATTGCCGATCCGTTTGCACGTGCTGTCGCTGAAGATGAATTGAGTGAGGTCCAGATTCAGAAGAGAGATGCAGATTGGGAAATCATTCAAACATATTGCCTAGAGCATATGAACAGTTTATTGAAGAAGAACGGTAGAGAAACACAAATTAAAGAGATAGCTGAAGCATTGAATGTTACCCCAACAAAGGTCAAAAAATTACTTAGTCGTTATTGGCAACGTGGGATGAACAAAAATGCTATGTTACCCGATTATGCAAATTCAGGTGGTCGTGGAAAAACGAAAAAACTAAGCGATGATAAAGTAGGTCGTCCACGTAGAGTAACAGTAAATGGTGAATATCGAAGTGGCATCAATATAACCGATGAGGTTAAGACACAATTTGAACATGCAATTAATAAATACTACCGAAAGACAAATAACTATTCACTAAAAGATGTCTATCACTTTATTCTTCGAGATTTTTACTCAGATCGTTATAAAGAAAATAGAGAGGTTCAATATCGTATATGGGAATCAAATCGTATTCCCTCTTACCATCAGTTTTATTACTGGTTCAAGAAATTAGAGGACCCAAAGAAGGATATTGAATTCCGTAAAAGTGCGAAAGAATATGAATTAAAGCATCGTCCAATTTTAAGTAACTCAAAAGTAGAAACGAACGGACCTGGAACCCGTTTTCAAATTGATGCGACAATTGCAGATATTTATTTAGTTAGCTCTTTTGATGTAAACCGAATTATTGGTAGACCTGTGATATATGCCATTATTGATGTCTATTCACGAATTATTACAGGAATTTATGTAGGTTTGGAAGGTCCATCATGGCTAGGTGCGATGATGGCTTTGGATAATATGGTTGCCGATAAAGTAGAGTTTTGTAAGCAATATGATATTGAAATTACTGAAGAACAATGGTCAACCTGCCATCTACCAGAAGTAATTATTGCAGATCGTGGTGAATTCGAAGGTTATGCAGTAGAAGGGCTTATAAATAATTTAAATATCAAAATTGAAAATACAACAGCATATCGTGGCGATTTGAAAGGGATTGTTGAGCGTAAGTTTCGTACAATTAATGGCAAAGTGAAACAAAAAGCTCCTGGTGCTATTCAAAAAGAATACCGTGAGCGTGGAGATAGAGATTATAGATTAGATGCTACACTAAATTTAAAAGAATTTACGGCATTAATCATCACAATGGTATTACATCATAATCATAAAATAATCGATAAATATCCAATGGAAAAAGAAATGATTACAGATGGAGTTGTACCAACTCCCATTAATTTATGGAACTGGGGCATTCAAAATCGTAAGGGGCGTCTTCGTACGATAGATAGAGATATTCTACGAATGAATATTTTGCCACGTGGTCGAGCAACAATCTCAAGAGCAGGTATTAAGTTCAAAAATTTATTATATAGTTCAAAGCGAGCTATTGAGGAACAGTGGTATGCAAAACTGAAAAATAAAAGTATAGAAATTGTATATGATCCGCGTTATTTAGAGAAAATTTATATTCCTCATGACAACGGAGCTGATTATGAATCGTGTATTTTATTAGAGCCAAGTCAGCAATACAAATTAGATTTTATAGAAGATGTTATTTTCCAGCACCAGCTCAGAAATGAATTAGAAGAAGAGGAACGTTCTAAGCAAGTGCAATTGACAATTAATACAGATACAATGATGGATCAAATTATTAAAGTAGCGGAGCAAAAGAAAAAAAAGACGTTGCATCTACCAACGAATAAAAAAGACAAGTTAGCAGCAATTCGTGAGAATAAAGCTACTGAAAAGCAAGCTAATCGTATAAATGAAAAATTTGATTTATCTCCTATTTTAACTGAACAGAATACTGAAATAATTGAATTGAAATTAGAAGAAAAGTCAGAAAAGAAAGTATCTTCACGTCTTATGGGAAAATTAAAGCAAAAGCGAGATGAAGAATATGGAAAAAATGAATGAAAACATTGAGATTCCTATTAACGAGATTGAGAAGGCAAGTTATAAATCTCAACAGTTAAAAGAATATGAAAATAATCCATTTATTGAATCGTTGCCGCCCATATTTACTGAAGATGATGTATTAGATCACTTTATGGTTAATCCTAGAATTAGTCAGCAAGATAAATCAGGAGAAGTAAATATTCGTTATCATGTGTTGAAACGAATTAAAAGTTTTGTACAACCACTTCCTATTCATTTTGAAGTTGAACGCCGTCTGTCAACTTTAATACGTAGAGGTTATTTAGCTCGAAATCCACTGGACAAAACATTTTTAGAACGTATACGCTTACTTCATGAGTTACGAGAAGATGAAAAACAGGCTCATAAATATATAGAAGACCGTTTAAACTATATTCGTTCAACTGCTGATAGTCTGTCAATTATCGGAATATCGGGAATTGGTAAAACTACAGCGATAGAAAGATTGTTGTTGATGTATCCACAAGTAATAAAGCATGAAACATATAAAAATCAAATGTTTAATCGCACACAAATTACGTGGCTTAAAATAGATTGTCCATATGATGGGAGTCTATCGACACTTTGTAAAAGTTTTTTTAAAGCTATTGATGATATATTAGGCACTCATTATTTAGAGAAATTTGGGTATTTCAATAGGATTACGTCAACTATGTTATTATATATGACATCTTTAGCAAGTTTGTATGGAATTGGGGTTTTAGTAATTGATGAAATTCAACACCTTGCAAATTCTAAAAATGAGCAAGAAGAGATGTTAAATTTCTTTGTTACATTATCAAATACAGTTGGTGTCCCTACTGTATTAATAGGAACTTCAAAAGCACAGCAGTTATTTAAGGGGAATTTTAGACAAGCACGTAGAGCTGCGAGCGATGGTTCGATTTTTTGGGATCGTATGGAAAAAGATAGTGAAGAATGGGAGTTGTTTTTAGAAACTCTTTGGAACATACAGTGTTTAAAAGAACATACAGAACTTACTGAGGAACTTGAAACGGTTTTTTATGAGGAATGTCAAGGAATTACAGCGGTTGCAGTAAATCTATTTATCCTTGCACAAGAACAAGTTTTATTTGACGATAATAATGTACAGGAAAAAATAACAGTAGATGTTTTAAGAAAAACATCAAAAGTAGATTTGAAAATTATTCAGCCTATGCTGAAGGCGATTAGAAATAATGATTTCAAGGCAATGTATAAATTTGAAGACCTAATGATTAATCTTGATGAACTCATGATTAATCATAAAAAGAATATAACCTATGAAGGAAGAGTTAAAGCTGCAATGAAAGAACGTTTAAACACATTAGAGTATAAACGTGAAGATAAAATTAAGAATTTATGTATAGAATTAACAGCGTTAGGTATTTTTACAGCATTGAATTCTAAAGATATTAGAAAAATTGTAATTGATGTAGTAGATAATAATCCAAGTGATGTAAAAGAAAATGAGATTAAGTTAGAAATTATTCAACGAGCTATGGAGATGAATCAAAAGAAATATAATGAAACTCCTAATAAAGAATGTAAAGGAAGAAAGTTAAGTTTATTGGTTATTAGAGATGCAGCCTTAAAAAATAAAAAGCACCCCTATGATTATTTAGACAAAAATGGTTATATTTCCAATCCTTTAATTGAATTTTATTAAAGATAGAGAAAAAATACATTTATAACGGAGGGATTAAATTGCTTTCATTTTTTACGGACCCGTATCCAAATGAATTGTTATATTCGGCAATCAGCCGCTATCATTTTTATATAGGAAATGTTGGTTTTGCTGAGACACTTGAAGAATTATTTGGGAATAGAGCAGTAACGCCTAGTATAGATTTTGGAAGTAATTTATCTACATTTGTAAAAAAAGTAGGCAATAATTATTCAGTTGAAAAAATATTGACTGAGAATACAATTTATCCTTTTTTTGCCCCTTTTATAACGGAAGAAAAACAAAAAATGGTTTTTGAAGATGTCAGTGGAAATAGTGGTGGATTAAAAGGGAGACTAGGAATCTCCTCTACTAAGGTTGTAAAAAAAGATGGGGTTTTCTATTGTTCTAGGTGTTCTAAGGAAGATATTGAAATGTTTGGAGAGCCATATATCCATAGAGAGCATCAATTACCAGGAATTGATTATTGTCCACATCACGAACTACTTTTAAGAGTGTACCCTGTTAACTATACAGAGCATAGTCGTACTGGTTATATAAGATTAGATAAGCGTATGATGGATTTAGGAAATTCAAATGATGATACTCCAAAAGAGTTTAAAAAAGTTCAAATTACATTAGCTAAAATGGCTTATAAACTCCTTGAATTACCTAATAATAAAATAACTTTGGTGAATGTGTTCAATAAATATAGAACCCTACTAAGAGAAAATAATTGGATTACGAGAAATTCTGCTGTAAGACAAGAGGATCTATTAGTTGCATTTAATTCAAAATTTCCTAAAGGGTTTTTAGAAAAATATAATTCAGATATGAAAATTAGTAACGAAAACAATTGGTTGGCAATTGTTGTTACAAATCCAAATAGGCAAGGTGTTCATCCATTTCGCCATTTATTGTTAATGTATTTTTTTAATCAAGATATAGAATCGTTTTTAATGTTAAAAGAAGATGAGGGTCCTTTTGGTAGTGGTCCATGGCCATGCTTAAATGTAGCAGCAAATCATTATAAAAAATTTGTAATAACAGAAGTGAAAGTTTCTAAACGAGAAAAAACGGACATTATTATTGGGAAATTTAAATGTTCTTGCGGTTTTGAATACACTAGGTTAGGACCGGAAAAAACTGAAAGTGAAAAGTGGAGAAAAAACCGTGTTAATGCTTATGGTGAAGAATGGGAAGCTAAATTTGATGAGTTAGTAAACATGAATATGCATAGAGAAGAAATAGCAGCAGCACTTGGAATAAGTGAAAGTACTGTTAGAAGTAAAATTTCCATCAAAAATAAATCAGAACAAAGAACGGAAGAATATCGCTCAAATTTGTTGTTATGGAGAAAGGAATTTCCAAACGCTAACAGGAAACAATTCCAAAGAGAATTTATAAAGATTTTCACGTACTTATATAAAAATGATCGTAAATGGTTAGATGAAAACTTACCTTCAAAACGTTCTGATATGTTACAAGATATGGGGCAAAAAATTGAAGGATACCGCTCCTTGATATTAAAAGAAAAGAAAAATGATCCAAAAGTTACTAGGTCAAAGCTCTGGTATAAATATAATAGAGCATGCAAATGCTTATATGAACATGATTTTGATTGGTATAGTGTTAACTTTCCGGCAACGATAAAAAATAGACGAAATACATCACACGTTGATTGGGATGCAAGAGATGAAGAATATTATCAAAAAATAATAGAAATATATCCAAATTTATTGAGCTTAGAGAAGCCAGTACGAATATTGAGAGGACTATTTAGCAAACGCTTAAATTTATTCTATCTTTCAATAATGGACCAGATGGATAAACTACCAAAGACAAATAAACTATTAGAGGAAATTACAGAAACAGTCCAAGAGTTTCAAATTAGGCGTTGTTGTATCGTAATAGATAAAATGTTAGAGGAAACTGGTGTTGTAAGATTTGAGGAATTAAGGGAAACATGTGCAGTAGGTACCCCGTATTTTAAAGGAATTAAACCTTATTTAGAAGAGTATATTTTGAAAAAACAAAATGATAAGGGAATATAAAAAACAGATATTGGCATAGATTTACCTAATTTTATTGGCTATGCGTAACAAGTAGTGGAAACTAATTTTAAAAAATTATATTGCACTAAGCATAGGAACAATATTGTGGAGAAAGGAAGTAATAGTATGATTAATGTATATGTGGATGATTTAAGAAATTGTCCTATTGGTTTTGTCGTGGCAAGAACGTTTCAAGAAGCCATTCACTTACTTGAAACTCACGAAGTAGATATACTATCTCTTGACCATGATTTAGGAGAAGATCTACAAGGTAATCTATTGCCAACAGGTTATGACTTAGTAAAATATATTTGTGAAAAAGGGTTACGGGCAAACAAAATATATATTCATACGGACAACCCTGTTGAGAGAGAATATGTATCAAACACTGCATGGAGCGAAACGAAGAGGTTTCATTAATTCAGATATTGAAATTTACCACTATTCTATTACCGAAAATAAATATACCTAATGAAGTAATACATTACAATTCGAACAAATTGTTTTGTAAGAAAAAGAAATTATTAATGGGCAGTTCACCACTTATTATAATGCCCATTTTATTATGAAGGAGTGATTAAATGACAACACCAGGGATTGGAGATCCATATTGGTATGAATGGTATGTAGGTATTGAACAACTGATAAAAATGTTAGATCCAGATAAAAAAATCAAGTATGTGATGTTTCAATCAGATGTGCACAATACCATTGACGATGTTGTTGTTGGATATGAAGACAAAAAAGAAATCTGTTATCAAAAGGAAAAGCGAATCTTACTTTCAGTAAATTAATAGAAAAAACCACTTCGCATAGTGGCAATGTAAAAGTAAGTTTAATTAGGTCTTTAGCATTAGGTTGGAAAGAAGCTGAAAATATACATGGGAAATCAATTGTTCCAGTCCTATATACAAATAGACAGTTAGGATCTAATAAAACTAAAAGAGTTTATAACAATGATGAATATAATGCATTACCATTAGGTATGTTTTTGGATGAAATTTTACCATATGTTAATAAAGCTAAAACAATTGATGAGGTGGAAGTATCTTTAGAAAGTATATCGGATATGGGCTACTACAAGAAGACAAGCCCCTCAAATAACTATTGAAGATATTTTTGATGCATTATCAATAAATAGTGATAAAGAGCATGGAAATCATGAACTACCATATCCAACGCCTTTTTTTGAAAGTAGAGAAAAATATGCTCAAGAGATTATATCAATTGTTAAGCAAGAGAATAAAAAAATCATCTGGATTTCTGGAAATCCTGGTAGTGGAAAAACAAGTTTGATTAGTTTTTTACAGTTGGAACATGGAATTTTTACGGCTAGATATCATACATTTAAACCAATTTCTCCTGAGCAAAAATTTTATAATTCAGATTCAGGTTTATGTAGTCCAGAATCATTATGGAATGACTTATTGATTCAGTTAAGAAATAAATTTAAGGGAAAGCTTAATAAAAATAAAATTCCAGTTGTAAATGCACTATTTGATTGGTCTGCTAATGGTTTATAATTTGTTAAGGAAATTACAGAATTTGAAGATGTTGTCTGAGGAATTAGGAATTGTATTAAGTGAATTCAGGACCATTGTTGAAAAGGCAATGGTTCTTCTTTTTTTGATTTAAAACAATGGATAATTTTACACAAATAGATAAATAGTAGTATACTTTAGTTAATTAAATAGGATTTCTATAAGGAGGAATAACCCATGATAGTTTTAGATAAAATAAAGGTTTTTAAATATAGAAAATTCTTTGAAGAGGAAATTTCTTTTGATAATAATATTACCGTTATTGCTGGTTCAAACAATTCAGGGAAGACTTCTATTGTTGAGTTATTATCAAGTGTTTTTATAGAAAAAAAGGATTCAATAAAAATTGATGACTTACATAGTAAAGCTCGGCTAGAAGATGAAAATAAAATATTAGAAATAATTGAAAATGAAGGATTGACAAAATATCAAAAAAAAGAAAAATTAGAAAATATACATAAAGATTTAAACAAAATAGAAATAAATATAACGACAAGATATACAGAAGATAACGATAATATAGAATTCTTTTCTAAATATTTAGCAGATGTTGATATTACTAAAAGAAACTATTATTTAAAATTTGTATACGAATATGCACCAGTAAAAGAAAAAGAGATTATTGAAATTTTGGATGGATATATAGATTTTAGAGAAGTATATTCAATTTTGCAAAGTAAAATTTATTATTGTGATGAATGTTTCTTACATGAAGTACAAATTACCAATCGAACTGATTTTTATAAATTATTTAATGTTCATTGTGTATATGCTATTAGGAAATTAGCTGATACTTCCGAAGAAAAACAAAATCATTTAAGTAAACAGTTACTAACAACAGTAAAAAACAATCCGCAATGGAAAGACAGTTTACAAAAACTAATTTCAAATATAAATGACTTATTAATTGAACAAGAATTATCCAAAGAAATAGATACTATAACTATTGGAAATATCAAAGAAACTTTAGAAAGTTTTTCTAAGACTAATGGAGGAAATGCAGGTAATCTTGGAGTTGATTTCAAATTAGAGAAAAAAGATATCGAAAAAGTATTACTAGATTTCACACATATATATTTTGAACAGGAAATGGGTCTAAGAATAAAAGAACAAAAGCAAGGTTTAGGTTATAGTAATTTAATTTATTTATTATTAGAGGCACAGAGATTTAATGAAAAGTATGATTCCAGAAAAGTGAACTTACTTATTTTTGAAGAGCCTGAGGCACATCTTCATCCACAAATGGAACATGTGTTTATCAGGTATATAACTGCTTTACAACAATCAAAAAAAGTTGAGGAAAGAGTTTTTGAAAAAGTAGGGGTAACAATTGGTGGAGATTATGATATAAAAACAGAAAATGATACTTCTCTAGAAAAGAAATATGAATATTTTCAAATGTTAATAACTACACATTCTACAGAAATGACTAAAAATATTGGTCTAGAGAAAATGAGAATATTAAGACCAAATGGATATCTTAATACTAAAGTCTATGATTTAGATAATTTTATGAAGAAAAGTAAAAATAAGGATTTTTATAACAAATTTTTTCAGTTTAATATGATCGAAGTTATTTTTGCAGATAAGTTAATATTATTTGAAGGTGACGCAGAAAGACTATTATTAAAATATTTGATAGTTAATGATAATAAGTATGAAAAATTATCATCTCAATATATTTCCTATATTCAGGTAGGCGGTGCTTACGCATATAAATATATAGAATTAATGGATTTTTTAAAAATAAAAACTTTAATATATACAGATATAGATTATCGGTATAGTTTTGAAGATGACTTTGATGAAACAGGTATAGACATTATGGTTGAGATTAATGAAACAGAAATTGTTTCTGAAATTTTGAAAAGAGAGACAAGTAATGAAACATTAATTAATATTGTTAAAAATAAAATCATTGAAGACATATATAATGAGTCAAAAATAAAAAAGGGACTATATTTACCAAACGATAAGATATGCTTGAAATTTCAAACTGATCAGGATGGGTTTGCACGTACTTTGGAAGATGCAATTCTATATAATTTAGGGAATGTAACATCTGTTTTTACAAAAATATCAAGAGAAGATTTGGAAGAATTCATCATAACACAAAAAATAGCATTAAAAAGTAGTAAGAAAAAAGAAACAAATTTCAGAGATAGAGTTGATAAACTAAAAAATAAAACAGATTTTATGTACTCATTAATTGAATCCGGAAAAATAAGAAATGCAATCCCTAAATATATTGAGGAGGGGCTAGATTGGCTCAAGGACTAAATATAGATGAAAAATTTACATTAGTAAATGCACCTGCTGGTAGTGGTAAAACAACCATTATAGTTGATACTGTTAAAGAATTAACAAAAACTTCTAGCAAAAATCTTTTATGTATAACATATACAAATAGAGCTGCTAATCAATTAATTGAGAAGATTTCTAGTGATAAAGTAGAAATTAGTACTATACATTCTTTTTTGGGGAAATTTATGAAACCGTTTTTTAAATTAAGAGAAGTAATAGATTTCTTTTTAAGGTTTTATGAAGATAAAATAAATACTATTTTATTAGGTATTGACGAAAAATACATTAATAGTAGAACAAGATATATAGATAGATATGGTCTGAATGACATTACATTGAGTACACAAATAATAAGAGAAAACATAAAGTATCTTGAATATGGAGAAACACAGTTTACTTCATATCTTAATGGGAAATTATCACATGATGATTTATTAATTTTTACTAAAGCACTTTCAGATGAATATCCAAAATTAAAAATGTCTCTAACCCAAAGGTATTCTTATATATTTATTGACGAGTTTCAAGATAGCAACTCTGAGATTCTTAAGTTATTTTATGAGGCTTCATTATTGGGAAATACTCAAATGATTCTACTGGGGGATGAGATGCAACAGATTTATCCGGAAACGATTGGAGAATTTCAAGATAAAATTGATGGTTTTTTTGAAAGGGATTTTTCTTTGAAATATAATTGGAGGTCTCAAAAAGATATAGTTGAAGTTTTAAATAATATTTATTTTGATAGTTCTTATAGGCAGGAAAATAAGCATCCTTCAAAAGGTAAGCCGAGGTTACATATAGTTGAAAATTTAAATGATATTGAAGTGGGAGATGATACATTACAACTTGTATTACTTAATAGCGAATTATTTGCATCAATAGGTGCTTTTGATTTGTATAAGGCATATAAAGAACGATATGGTGAATTTCATAAATATAAAGTTAAAGATATATTAACTAATCTTACTATAGAGAATCCAGATGATTTAATAGTTCTATTAGTATTTATTTTAAAGGTTTCAAATTTACACGAAGAAAAACAATTTAGCAAATTAATAAAATTAACTACAAGTTTCAAGTTTTCTAATAAGGAATTATGGAACATAAAAACTCATTTAGATAAAGTGAAGATTAAAAAAACTCTAGATGAATTAGTGCAGCTCCTAAAGAATGATATTAATATAGAAGAACTTTTGAATTATTTAAAATCAAATGGCCTAATTCTTTCCTCATATGTTAATCAAATTATTGAAAAAATTGATGAAGAAATAAAATTTAAAGAAAAAATTAAATCTGTTAAATTTCAAGAATTTATTAATTGTTATCAAGAAATGAAAGAACCGAGGTTTTCAACTCAACATGCTGTTAAGGGTGAGGGTCATGATAAAGTTGTTTTGAAAATTAAGGATGGAAATAATCCTAATGTTAAAATGTATTTTTTTTTAGAACTCTACTCCAAGGATTACTTTAGATATAAAGAGATGATGAGTATTAATAAAAAGATAAATGAATGTTTATCAAATTTCAAAAGTTGTACCAAAAAAACACCTTCTTCTTTTACAGGTCCTATGTACACAGAATATGAAGAGAAATGCCAGTTACTTATTATGGAATTAAGGGATGTACTATTAGCTACTGGTGAAATATATCAGATTTACTTTGCTGAGAAATTTTTAGGGTACTTAAAAAAGCCAAATGTAACAGCTTTTAAAAAATGTATAACGGAAGTAAATAAAATTGCAGGAGTTTTAATAGCCTATAAGTTGTTTTATGTTGGTTGTTCTAGGGCGAAGAGTGATTTAGATATTTATGTTGAAAAAGATAAAATTGCCCCTTATTTCGATGATTTAATCAGTAAATTTGAAACGATTGGTTTTAATATAAAAATTGCAGAGACTGCCCAATTATGAAAGTAAACGATCCACAGTCCATATTAGTGGTAATACAGTAACCTGAGGACTAGAGTAGCAAGCCTTAATGGATATTCAATTGTAGGTGAACTAGGGGACTTCATAAAAGTTATGCGTGTGATGTAAGATCTTCCTAAAGTGCAGTCGATTATTATCAATCGAGGGAGCTTGCAGGAAATTTGGAAACAAAACGTTTTGTTTATTTGAGTGATAGTGCGACGAAGTGGAAGTACATAGTAGCCGAAGTAAGATTATTTTCTGGAAAGGAAGTTTGTGTAATTGCGGCTTAAAGGGAGATTAAAGCAATATCTATATTTAATTTATTTGCTTTGAAAACCTAAGGGATAAAAACGTACATTAGGAAAGTATTTTAATTGGTTTGATTAATTAATCAAATGATAGCTGGGATAAAGAAAAACTGCGATTTAATGGCATGATTTCCCTGGATTTGGGCGTGAAATAAATGAGCATAGGCATCGAGCTGTAAAGATATTTCAAAAAATAAACTATTATTAGGAGTGGAGATTTTGAATTATTTTCAAGTGAGTTCGGAAGATATTAAAAGGTTAGACGATTTCGAGTTAACTAAATTGTTGTCAATCTTGCTTTATAGCGAAGCAAATAAATTTGGACTTGTGAAAAACTCTGTATCTGTAGCATTGAATATTACTGTAGCAGATGGTGGAGAAGACGGTCATATTAGATGGGATAATAATATTGAATCTACAGATTGGATTCCTAATAGATATACACTTTTTCAAGTGAAAGCAACAGATATGCCACCATCTACTTGCAAACAAGAAGTATTGGGGTCGAATGGATTACTAAAGCCTAGAGTTGAGGATGTAATAACTGCACAAGGAAGTTATATACTTTTCCATAACAGAGAACTGAATCAGCAGCAAATTCTACAAAGGATTGAAGCTTTTGAAGAGTCAATTACTTCTATAATACATGATGCTAATCCAAGTATCGAAATATATGATGCAAGTAAAATTGCACAATGGTGTAATCAGTACATTTCGGCTATATATGCGGTTTGGGAATGGAATGGAAAATCTATTTTAATGGGTAGCAAAACATGGGAAGCATGGAATGGACATAGAGAGTTCCAATCAGACTTCATTTCTACCTATGAAATAGAACATAAAATTAAAGATTTAAGAGATTATTTAAGTGGTGAAAGAAGGGCAGCACGAATAATAGGGTTACCAGGAAAAGGGAAAACTAGATTGGCGTTAGAAGTGTTTAGAAGTGATGGCAATATAGAGCTGGAAGCGTTAAATAAAAGAGTCATTTATATAGATGCAACTTATTCTAAAGATAGTATTTTTTCTTCTATAACTTCATGGAGAAATTTAGGAATATCGGGAATAATTATAGTAGATAACTGTGATTATGAATTACATAAGATGCTGAAATCTGAAGTAGAGCATATTGATAGTAAATTTAGCCTTCTTACTCTAGATTACAATTTACACACATCTAGCTCTTCAGATCCTTTAATTAACTTGGAAGATGTTCCACAGGAGATCATTGAAGGTATTATAAAAATTTCTTACCCAGAAATGGATGAAGGAGACCTAAATAGAATAGTTGCTTTTGCTGACGGATTCCCAAGTATTGCTACATTACTTGCAGAAGCTAGGATAAACGATTTTGAAACAATAGGCAGTATTCAAGATGTGACTCTAGTGAAGAAACTACTGTGGGGAAGAGATCCAGTTGATAATCAAGCGTTAAAAGTTATTGAAGCTTGTGCAGTTTTTGAACATATAGGGTTTTTAGATGAGAAAGAATTTGAAATGAAGTATGTTGCAGAAAATATTTGTGGGGTAACTATAGATGACTTTTATGAAAAGTGTAGTTATTTTATGAAGAAAAAAATAATAGTGCAACATGGTCGTTATATAAAGTTAGTTCCAAAAACTTTAGCAATAACTTTAGCGGCTCAGTGGTGGGATAAGTGTAGACCGCAGAAAGCACAAGAACTTTTATCTGATAATAATCTACCATCATCAATGGTAGAACAATTATGTAGCCAGATCTCGAAGTTGCATTTTTTGGAAAAAGCGCAAGAGTTAACTTCTAATTTATGTGGTATACAAGCTCCTTTTGGCCAAGCAGAAATACTAAGTTCTAAAATAGGGTCTCGTATTTTCTGCTCGTTTGTAGAAATAGACCCTATAGTAACAGTCGAAACATTAGAACGTGAATTCGGAGTAATGAGCATTAATGAATTAAGGCAAGTCAAGGATGGTAGAAGAGATTTAGTTAGGGCATTAGAAAAGCTATGCTTCTGGGAAGAAACCTTCGAAGCTGCTGCTAAAATTTTGGCGAGATTTGCTGCTGCTGAAAATGAGCACTGGTCAAATAATGCTACGGGGCAATTTAATCAATTATTTCATTATACATTGTCTGGAACACAAGCAGATTTACAAAGTAGATTTTCAATTATTAAATGGGCAATATCATCTCAAGAGGAAGAAGTGAAGAAAATAGGTGTAAGTGCAGCAGGGCATGCCTTAAAAAGTCAAGGGTTTTCAAGAATGATTGGAGTTGAAAATCAAGGAAGTCGACCGTCTATGCAAGAGTGGAAGCCTAGTAATTGGGGAGAAATATTCGATTATTGGGATCAGACTATGAACTTACTTGTAGAAATTGTTATAAGAGAAGACGAATGTTCAAATTTAATCTTTGATGAAATAGTGGCGAGTATATTTGGTTTGATTAGAAGTGGATATGTTGAAAATATGGATCAACCTTTAAGAGTTATTCTCGAGAAGCGGAATAATTACTGGCCTGAATTAATAGAGAAAATCAATTTAATTTTGAAATTTGATGAATCAAAAATGCCCAAGAAAGCTGTAGACTTAATTAAGAGTTGGAAAGAGAAGTTACAACCACATGACACTATAACTACAATTATGTTACTAGTATCAAATGCTAACGATGATTATGTTGAAAATAAAGATAGTAGTAGTGGAAGTAAATATCAAAATGCCACCCATACTAGAATTAATGAACTTATAGAAGATATTTACCCACGAAAAATGGAAGAGCTAAAATCTAACTTAAGTATTTTATTGTTAGGTGAGCAAAAGCAAACTTTCTTTTTTGGCAAACAATTATTAAATAAAATGTTAGATGAAGAGAAAGGAAAATTTTTAGAATTAGTTTTCACGAAGATTAAAGAAACAATAAGCTCACAAGGCAAACAGGAGCTTAATTTAAATTTTTTAGGAGGCATATTAAACTCTATACAGTTAAGTGATCCAGCCTTACTTAAGAAATTTATAACACAGCTAGATAATACAAATGATGCTTTTATTCTTGTAGAAATAATTCGATATATTGAAGTTGACAAAGATATATTAAATTCCTTATTGGGGCAAATTAGAGACTCAATAATAACTGTAGATAGCTTATTAGCGTTAGCTTATGGACCTGCATTAAATAATATAAGCGAAGATGATTTGTTGCCATTTTTAGAAAATATATTTAAGTTAGGGAATGGTTTTAATCAAGTAATAGCTTGGAAAATATATTATAGATTTTATTTAAATAACCAAGAAATTACGAATCAGTCATCTAAATGTATAGTTTATTTCTTAGAGAATTCGATTTCTATACTTTCTGAACATAGCATTTCTTATGAAGTAATAGATATACTGGATAAATTGTATGATTCAGTGTTTGTAAATAAAGATAAGTTTAGTAGAAATATGTTAAATATATTGCTAGATATGATAAGTAAAGATATTAAATATAATACCGAAACTTTAATTGGTGAATATTTAGAAGTAATTACTAAAAACACGCCTATAGTGAGCTGGGAAGTATTGTCTGACAAACTTTTAGAAGCTGAAGGTTTATATAAATATAGACTGAGAAATATTTTAGGAAATGGTTTTTTTAAAGAGGATTTGGCAGCTATTCAAAGTATCTCCACAGAAACTTTAAAAGAGTGGGCGAAGATTGAGAAGAAAGCTCCAGCAATATTAGCTGATATTTATCCTGTAAATGTTGATAGAGAAAATGATTTTATTCATTATTTAATAGAGATATATGGAGAGGATGAAATGGTATTGAGAAATATTGATCGTCAATTGCGTACTTTTTCTTGGTCAGGATCTTTAATACCATACTATGAAAAATTAATATGTTTTTATAAAAGATATGTCAGCGCAAAACCTCCTATAAAACAATGGGCATTAAGGAATATTCATTATTTAGGGAGCGAAATAAAAAATGAAAGGATAAGAGAAGAAGAAGATAAGTTAAGATTTTAATCAAACTTTTTTATAAAACTTCACTTCATTCAAGAACCCAACCCACGCATTTTGATTAATCTTTGTTTAAAATGCGTGGGATTCTTTTATTATAAAATCTGCGTTTGTAGCATACTTTTGATCAAACTTTATTTCAAAGCTACATCTATCTCGTCAAAAAGACGGATAGGCATTTTTTTATCTTCATTTAGACAAACATTAGCTACGGAAAGTATCTCGGAGGGGGGCTTAGACCTAAGTACAAAGCCGATTCTGGACGTAATTATTCCAAGGGATTGCCGTCCATTAAGACAGAAGTTTTTACTTGACGTATTTAGTTATTACAATATTTCAATATGTTCTCGTTTGTATTCACCTACAATGATTTCACGCGTGATGACGCGTGGGGGAGTATGTCTTTCAAATAATTTGCACTCGTCCTATCGTTTGCTGATGATCTAATAATCTAGTTTATTTGTGTATAAATTAATATCTGTAGGGACATGGGGAAATAAATCTGAACATACTGGTTTATGGTATGGATTAGAATCAAAATTTGTTTCTCAAGGAGCTTATTCAAATCGAGTATCTTTGAGTATGGATTTAACACTGGCTCAATTAGATACAATAAATTCAAAAATAACTAATGGAGATTCTTGGTCAACATTAAACAACTGCTCTAGCTTTGCTGTAGATGTATAGAATTCAGTTTCTTCTGTTTAACTAAGCGCAGGCGCAACAATAAAAACTCCTACAACTTTGAGAGGAGTATCAAGAGTAAAACAGGATATGTGAGTGGACTAGGTTTTACACATACGTATAAAGTCTATTATGCAAATGGAACAGGATCATCCTCACAAAGTACTCAGTGGAATTAAGTCTCTATTAAACTATAATAATAATTATAAATTTAGGGAAATCGAGGTGGGGATTGTATGAAAAAGGGCTTAATAATTACCTTAATAATAATTATTTTAGCTGTAGGAGGTATAGCCATGATTTTTTTTACGACAACGGTATCCTCTGAAAGTATTGCTGAAAGTGGTTCCTCTTATTCTGGTGAGAAAATATGGCAAAAAGATGCTGTAATCTATATTAATATTAAGTCTAAGTTGATAAATTTCGGTAATTCTCTTGATAATTTCAATATTTCACTAGAAAAGGAAGATTATAGGTATTTTTCAGAAGTAGTTTTAATAAAAGATGATAACAAAAGAACAATATGGTCAAAATAATTAATTGAGTTAATTTCATAATTTTAATCCCTTAAAATATCAAGGGTTCTAAAATAAGCGACCAAACTAAAACCATATTTTTTAATGAGGGGGATGCCCTAAGATGTGGGGGCAAACAAAAAATTTGAATTTTTTAGTAGGATTTTCAGGAACTCTCTCGAAATATTTAAGTATAAGGGGGAGAGTGTATGTCTAGTTTACCAATTATAGTAGCTCCGATGTTTTTAGTTTCTAACACTAAGATGGTTATTGAAGCTAGTAGAGCAGGGGCTATCGGTTCATTTCCATTATTAAATGCAAGACCCGCTTCAGCATGTGCTGAGTGGCTAGAAGAAATAAAAAAGGCGCTATCTACTGAGCAATGGGCAGTCAACTTTATATGTCACCCTGTAGCGAATCCGCGTTTTGAGGAAGATTTACAGTTAATTGAACAATTTCAGCCACCAATTGTCATTACTTCATTAGGTAATCCTAAGAGAGTTATAGACATTGTTCATGGCTATGGAGGAAAGGTCTATGCAGATGTTGCGAACGTTAAACATGCCGAAAAATCTGCGGCAACAGGTGTAGACGGACTAATTCTTGTTTGTGCAGGAGCTGGTGGGCATGGCGGGCAACTGAACCCATTTGGCTTTGTATCTGCGGTTAAGAAATTCTTTACGGGAACGATCATTTTATCAGGCTCCATTTCTAGCGGTGCAGACGTACTAGCCGCTCAAATAATGGGAGCAGACTTTGCCTATATGGGTACTCGTTTTTTAGCTTGTGATGAAGGAAATGCGCCTGAGGAGTACAAAAATATGGTGATTGACAGTGATACCTCTGATATTTTATATACAGACGCCTTTAGCGGTGTCCATGTAAATGTGTTAATTCCATCCTTATTAAAGGAAGGCATTGATCCTGCAACATTGAAGCCGAGAGAGGACATTGATTTAACACATCTAGTAAATGTCAAGGCATGGCGAGATATTTGGTCTGCCGGACATGGCATCACTAACATTGTCAAACGCGAGTCCGTTCGTGAAATACTTAAAACTTTGGAAGTAGAGTACGAGAAAGCAAAGCAGCAAATAATTGCTGTACAGTCATTATAAAAACGATGAAAAGGGGCAAGTCCAACTATATATGGACTTGCCCCTTTAACTTTTAGTGGGTGATCATTTATCCACTTAACTAGTGGAACTCTGTGGCTAAGTGACCAATATTAGCTGGCCTAAAGCCTCCGACAGATGTTACGGAAATTATGCCGAGGCATAATTGATTAATTAATCATGATTCAAAGTAGCAGCGATTTCTGGTTGTTGCTCAACTTGAAGTAGCATATTGAAGGAAGCGATAGCTACTTCTACTTGTTCATCTTTAGGCTCACGTGTTGTCAGTAATTGTAGCCATAAGCCTGGATAGCCAAGGAAGCGTAACACAGGAATATTACGGCATGCATTTGTCGCTTGAAGTACTTCAAATGATATACCAAGAACAACGGGAATTAAGAGAATACGGTCCAAAATGCGTAACCAAAGTGGATCAGTTGGTACGAAGAAATATAAAAACATGCCTACAAACACAGTGAACAGCATAAAACTACTACCGCAACGATAGTGTAAGCGTGATTGTGCTTGCACATTTTCCACTGTTATGTCCATACCAGCTTCATAGCAATTTATTACCTTATGTTCTGCACCGTGATATTGGAATACTCGTTTAATTAGCGGAGTTAAAGATATAAAATATAAATAGGTAAGTAGTAAAAATAGCTTAATGCCGCTTTCAAGTAAAATTTGACCAGTTTTGCCCTCTATCCATTTTGAGAAAAAATCTGCAATAAATACAGGAATTAATGTAAAGGCAAATTTACCGAATAAAAAGGAAAGGATACCTACAACTGCAACTCCTAAAATCATTTGAAGTCTCGAGCCTTCCTCTTTATGCTCTGCTTCTTCGCCAGGTGTAACGTCGTAACGGTCTCCTGAAAATTGCATATGGCGAGAGCCTAAACCAGCTGATTCAATCAGTGCGACAACGCCCCGTACTAATGGAATTTTTTTTAGCTTTTGTAAAATAGGGTTTTGAACTTTTTTAAAATGATAATAATCAATGGAATCATCGTTACGGCGAATAGCGGTAATCGTATGTTCCTTTCCTCCGAACATTACACCTTCTAATTGTGCTTGTCCCCCGTATACAGGTGAATTGCTCAAGGCTAACACCACTCTCTTTATATATTTCAACTGTACCATTGTACTAAATTTAGTGAAAAACCTCTAGAGTTACGCATAGTAAAATTTTTATATGGTTACACTAATCGTACAGTTTAGGAAATGATTAACGCTTGAACATATACTCGTGGTACAAGTTAGGAGGATTTTACTTGAAAGTAGCTAGTATAACATCGCTCGTTAGCGCACTCGTTTTAGCATTGTGTTTAAAGGGACTTCAATACTTTCATCTTATTAAATGGAATCCAATAGGTTTTTATAAAAAATGGAATATATTTGAAGGTAGCTCAAAACTATTTCAATGGAGCTTTCTCATCCTCGTCTTATTTTTGATTGGATTTTTATTATTTATTACATTGAGATATGTCTATATTATCCCAGCTGTGCTATCTTCTTTTTTACTTGGCCTTTTTTTGTCCATGACATTAGAATGGATTGTTCTGGATTTGCCTTTACAATCTTCTTCCTTTAAAAAACTATCGATCCCTTTCATGGTCATTGTTATTTGTCTTTTACGTTTCTTGCTGGAAACTGCGAATTTTCATCAAAAGGAGCACACAGCGCAAAAAGGAAATTAGTTGCTGTATGCGCCTTGTATGATAAAATAATGGCAAGTACATAGAAAGAGGCGAGTATGCGTGAAGTTATTATGTTTGAATGGACCTAATTTAAATCGACTAGGTAAACGAGAGCCACATATTTATGGTTACGAAACATTGGAAGATGTGAAAAATAATGTTCAGAATCTTGCGGCGTCTTTAGGTGCCACTGTCGAGTTTCGTCAATCTAATCATGAAGGGGTACTTGTTGATTGGGTACATGAAGCAGAGGACGAAAAATATGATGGTATAATCTTTAATCCCGGTGCATATACCCATACAAGCATCGCGTTACATGATGCAATTGCAGGTATTTCTGTGCCGGTTATAGAAGTACATATTTCAAATATCCATAAACGTGAGGCTTTCCGTCATCATTCTTATCTCGCTCCGGCATGCCTTGGTCAAATCAGTGGACTAGGTACGAAAGGCTATGAACTGGCACTACGCACATTTATTGAGAGGGAGAATTGATTATGATGAAATTACAAAAGCTTCGTAAGGCACTTCAAGAACAAAATATTGACGGCATTTTAATTACAAACGAGTACAATCGTCGTTATATGACTGGTTTTACAGGAACAGCGGGCGTAGCGATTGTGTCTCAAAATGATGCTGTGTTTATCACGGATTTTCGTTATACAGAGCAAGCAGCTGCGCAAGTACAGGACTTTCGAATTGTAAAGCATGAGGCGACGATCATTGAAGAAATTGCAACACAAGTAAAAAATATGGGTATCAAATTATTGGGCTTTGAGAAAGATACTGTTAGCTATGGCACATATGAGCTGTATAAAAATAAAATTCAAGCTGATTTAGTGCCGATTTCTGGGCTAATTGAAAAAATTCGCTTGATTAAGACGCAACAAGAGATTAATATTATTAAGGTTGCGTGTGAAATTGCTGATCACGCATTTACACATATCTTAAACTTCATCAAGCCTGGTAAAACAGAGCTTGAGGTTTCGAATGAATTAGAATTTTTCATGCGTAAACAAGGAGCAACTCAATCCTCGTTTGATATAATTGTTGCGTCTGGTCTTCGCTCAGCTTTACCACATGGCGTGGCAACGAATAAAGTGATTGAAAAAGGCGACTTTGTCACATTAGACTATGGAGCATTGTACAATGGCTATATCTCGGATATTACACGTACTGTTGCAGTAGGCGAGCCATCTGAAAAATTAGTGGATATGTACAACGCAGTACTTGCTTCCCAGCTTTTAGCACTTGAAAAGGTTGGCCCTGGTTTCACAGGGATTCAAGCGGATGCGATGGCGCGTAACTACTTAACAGAAAAAGGATATGGCGCGGCATTTGGTCATTCATTAGGACACGGGATTGGTCTTGAAGTACATGAAGGCCCTGGCTTATCAATACGTTCAGAAGTGGTGCTAGAGCCAGGTATGGCCGTAACGATTGAACCGGGAGTTTATTTACCAGGAATCGGTGGTGTACGTATCGAGGACGATATTTTAATCACAGAGACAGGTAATGAACTGCTTACTCATTCGTCAAAAGAACTTATTATTTTATAAACTATGGAGGAACACAAATGATTTCAGTAAACGATTTCCGTACAGGTCTAACAATTATTGTAGATGGCCAATTATATCGCGTGTTAGATTTCCAACACGTTAAACCAGGTAAAGGTGCTGCGTTCGTACGCTCTAAATTACGTAACTTACGTAACGGTTCAGTAAATGAAAAAACTTTCCGTGCTGGTGAGAAAGTTGAAAAAGCACAAATCGATAACCGTAAAATGCAATACCTTTATGCACAAGGTGACGATCATGTTTTCATGGACTTAGAATCATATGAGCAAACTGAACTTTCTTCAGCTGCAATTGAATATGAATTAAAATTCTTAAAAGAAAACATGGAAGTTCACATTCAATCATACCAAAGTGAAATGCTAGGTGTTGAATTACCAAACACTGTTGAGCTAGAAGTAACAGAAACAGAGCCTGGTATCAAAGGTGATACAGCTTCTGGTGGTACAAAACCAGCAACTCTTGAAACAGGTCTTATTGTACAAGTGCCATTCTTCGTAAACCAAGGTGATAAGTTAATCATCAATACAGAAGAAGCTTCTTACGTTTCTCGTGCGTAATAAATAAAAAGCATTCAGCCTACTCTTTTTAACAAAAGGGTAGGTTTTTTTAACTTCTTTCAGCGGGTGTCCCAAACATCCTTTGAATAGAGGAAGTCAGTCACAACGCGTTGCTGCCGCTGCGTTAGTACTACACTTTCGCGCAAAAAACATCGTGCTGCTGTCGCTTCGCTTTCGCGCAAAAAACATCCGCTCATATTTGATACATATAATGTTAAATTTTTTGGCAAAGGATAGAGAAATGGTTCATCACCAAAAGTTGTGGATGACTTTTGTTAAAACTATCTACTATGAAATAGTTGATTGGAGTGAAGACAGGGCGACTCCTCGGGGATCAGCAATAGAGGAACGAAGGCTAAAAGCATCACATCCTGTGATAACGCCTTCGTGACCAACATCGTGTTGGCCCGAGACCCTGCAGCGCAGCGAAGCGGCTCATCGGACGCCCCCAGGAAGCTTTGCTCTGTGCGAAAGCGAAGCGACAGCAACAAAGCGCCCAGTCACAACGGAAATCAACCACACGTTTTGGTGATGATCCAGAAAAATAGCAACCTCTTTGTATAAAAAGGGTTTTTATTATTTGATATGTGGTCATATTTGGAAAAGTTGTTTACAATAATAGTAAGGAGTGAATACAATGTTACAAACAATTTTTGAGACCACGTCTCCAATAATACAGGCTCCAATGGCCGGTGTAACTACGTCAAAATTTGTTGCTGCCTGTGCAGAGGAAGGGATTTTAGGTTCGATAGGAGCAGGCTATTTAGATGGGGAGCAAACAAAAAGTTTTATTCAGGAAGTTAAAAAGCTAACGAAAAAGCCATTTGCTGTTAATTTATTTGTACAGGAAGAGCCGCGTATTGATATCGATGTACTTCAAAAAGCTCGAATGGCTTTACAACCGTTTTATGATGAGCTTGGACTTTCACCTGTACAAAGTGTCACGTCCAAGGAAGTATTTGCAGAACAAGTACAAGCTGTTCTTGATGAAAATGTCGCCATTTGTTCCTTTACGTTTGGCATTCCTTCAGCAGATGTGATTCAACGTTTAAAGGATAACAATGTTTATGTTATTGGTACAGCTACTACATTAGAGGAAGCAAAGCGTGTAGAACAAGCAGGGATGCAAGCAGTTGTCCTTCAGGGTGGTGAAGCTGGCGGTCACCGAGGTTCCTTCACTGAACCAATGCAATTAATTGATTTGCATGATTTACTGGAGCAAGTAGTAGGACAAATTGGCATACCGATTATTGCTGCTGGGGGCATTGTCACAAAGGAAGATGTAAGTAAAGCACTAGCAAGAGGTGCCCAAGCGGTTCAAATTGGTACAGCCTTATTAGTAGCGGATGAATGTGAAATTTCACCACTTTATAAAAAAGCCTTGCTTGAATCGAAAGCGCAGCAGACGACCATTACTCGTGCTTTTTCTGGTAAACCTGCAAGAGGCTTAGCCAATGCTTTTACGGAACGTATGAAAGATGCTGTTGTAGCACCTTATCCATTGCAAAATGATTTAACTACTACTATTCGTAAAGAAAGTGCAAAACAGGGCAAAGCCGAATATTTATCGATGTGGATGGGTGAAAAGAGCTATTTAGTGAAACAACCAGGTACTGTGAAAAGCATTATTGCCAAGCTGCTGTAACTTCTTTCCGATTCCGGATGAAGTGATGCTGAGGCATCTTTAATTTCATAAAAATACTAGATCTCTATACGTATGTATGGAGGTCTTTTTTTGAGGGTAGCAACATATATTGCTGTACACGAGGGGGCGTATGAAATGGAATTACAAGACGTATTAAGAGTCGCTGGAGTGGGACTAGTAGTTGCGCTTCTTCATGTCTTCTTTGATCAAACAGGAAAAAAAGAATTTTCATTTTTCCTATTTTTCATTGCCTACTTATATATGACAGCGGAATTACTGCGATTTTTACGTCTATTTTTCAATGAAATTCTTACATTCTTTCAATGGCTAACCTCTTCCGGGTAGTGTAAATGGAAATTGTCATTGTTGCTGTTGTCATGCTGCTTTTATTATTGCTTATAAAAGAAGTCATAAAGCCACTCCATGCGCTGATTAGTGTAATGTTTTCGTTTTTGCTGTTTGGTATGTTGTTTTCTACACTCCTATTGCCATTCATCAAGCAATTGCTTGAGACATTAGCTTTTTTGCCATATGCAAAAGCAATTGTAGTAAGTGCCAGCCTTTTCTATGTAGGGCAATGGGTGTCTTTTTTACTTGTGGAACAAAGCTATAAAGTACTCGGGCATATTGTCTATGATGGGGTCAAGATTGTTATTTTGTTGTACTGGTTTAAGGAATTTTTGGCTGTTTTACAGGAGGTGTCGGCCATTTTACAACGGCTAAACTAAGGGGCGAAGACATTGCTAGAGCAAATAGTTTCGTTTTTAACTGATCCATTTTTTCTATTGCTGAAGATGACGCTTATTTTGTGTGGCTATGTCATTATTATTTTGATCGTTAATATGATTTTACCAGAATTTGAAAAAGGGACAAGAATACTTTTTTTTCTTATTGTACTGGCAACTATCGGACCAGTTGTTGTGAGTTCATTTAATTTAATAGACGAAATAGCACAGGGGCTTGCGCATATATTTACTGCATTTTATCCCATTCTTACTTCAAGTTTTCTTTTATCTAGCAGTATTACAGCGATTGCTTCTTGGCAGCCTTTTTTACTTTTCTTTGTACAAGTCTTAACGATTATTAGTAGTAAATGGCTTATTCCAGGAGTGCTTTTTGCCATTGTGTTTGATGTCTGCAGTGTCATTGTTAAAGAAATTTCGTTTACGAGAATTGCCGAATTGATTCGTTTTACCATTATGAGCATCGTCTCGGCATCTGTAATTTGTTACATCATTTTAATGTCGGCGAGTGGGGTGGCTGCATTTAGTGTCAACGCAGCTGTTGCAGAGCCTGTGAAGAAATTAATAGAGGAAAATATTCCGGTTGTTGGTTCCTTTATAGTAGATAGTTTTTCGATGTTCCAGCATATGACACAATTTTCCTCTTCTATTACTAGTATTTCTGCTTTTATAGCGGTTATTACCGTGTCGTTCATTCCAACAGTTCAGCTTGTTGTCAGTGCGTATTCATTGAAAATGTTAGCTGCTATTTTAGAACCAATAGCTTTTGATGATATTTGTAAACTACTAGATCATGTTAGTAAGTCTCTATTTACCTTATGTGCTGTATCATTTCTAATTGCTTTTTCATTTATGTTTTCTTGTTTATTCCTCATCGTTTTTGTGCAAGTTATGGCTGGGGGGAGATAGATTGATTCTTTTATTAGCGATGCTCTTTATCTGTCAGATATTTGTGTTTCTAACAGATGATAAAGAAATAATTTCACTTACAAAGCTTGTTATTACGTTAGTATTTTTGCAATTGCTATTAAAGATTCCATTTATCAATTCATAGGAGGAAACAAGCGTACATACACTTGAAAAAGAGAAGATGAAAGGAGGCAATGTACAAGTGATGTGGAAAAGAAACGAAAAAAAACAACGTCATTTATAGTCTTAATGCTTATTGCTGCCTCCGTAGGAATTTTCATCATTTTACCAATGTATCAAACGGGTACAACGAATGGGCAAGTAACATCGATGACCAATGAAGAAAAACTTGAGCAGACACTGAAGGCTATGAAAGGTGTTGGGGAGGTTAAAGTCTATTTTTATTACGGAGATATGACAGCTGAGAATGATGACAATAAACTATTCAGTCAATATTTTCGAGGAACTGAACAAGGTACGAAAGAAGTAACAGGGATGCTAATTGTTTCAGAAGGAGCATCAGATATCTTTGTGAAAAATGAAATTCGTGCTGTTGTTAGTCAAGTAATGCAATTGCCGATTCATCGAATTATTATCGTTCCAATGGAAAATAAGGAGGAAAAGTAAATGCGCGTACGTAGAAGAACAGTTTGGTTTATGACATTATTAAGTCTAGTAGCGGTAATCTCAGTGTATTATTTGGTTGATCCAGCAAAACAATTTAATGGACTAACTATTTTCACAGATGACGCATTACAGCAAACTGCGGTAACGGGTGTGACTGATCAAGAAGCAACGAAAGAGGGAGAGACGAAGGAAGTATCTTCTCCAAGTCATTTATTTGAGGAATTGCGTATGCAAGTTAGTGATGAAAGAAGCCAGCTTCGTTTGCAATTAGAGCAGAAGATCGGTTCAAAAGATTACACAGCAGAAGAAAAAAGTAAGGCGTATAATGATATGGATAACCTAATTAAACAAGAATCCTCTGAAGCAATGTTAGAAATGCTTATTAAATCTTTAGGTTACTCTGATGCGTTTGTACGAGCAGATGGTGGGAAAGTACAGGTAACGGTCATGGCGGAGGAGCTGTCGAAAGCTCAAGCAAATGAAATTATTTACTTGGTAAAAACAGAGATGGAAGGCGCAAATGATGTCCAAGTAAAATTCAGTGCGAATAACTATTGAAAAAATAGGAATTTTCCGTTTATTTAAAACTATTGTTATATATCAGTATAATGAAAAGGCTTTCGTTTATTAAAGGAAAGCCTTTTATTTTGTTCATATTTACTTAATTTGCATGAAAGTATTTCAAATTGTTCGAAAAAAATATAAAATAGTGTTTGTAGTAGATTTTATTTCATAAGGAGAGTTAGAAATGTTCAAAATTCAAGAAATTCGCGAAATTATTAAATTGGTAGATTCTTCTTCGATTGATGAGTTCGTTTACGAAGTAGATGGCGCAAAAGTAAAATTAAAAAAGAATGGTGTTGTTGTTACTGATACTGTAGCACCTAAAAAAGAAGTAGTTGCACCTGTTGTACAACAACCTGCACCTGTAGCAGCACCTGTAGCACCAGCTACTCTAGCAAAAGCTGAAGAAGCACCAGCTGCAGCACCAGCAAATAACGACCCATCGTTACATAAAATTGTATCACCGATGGTTGGAACGTTTTATCAATCTCCAAATCCAGATTCACCAGCTTACGTTAAAGTGGGGGACAAAGTTGGTAATGAAACAATCGTATGTATCGTAGAAGCTATGAAACTATTCAACGAAATTGAAGCAGAAGTTCAAGGGGAAATCGTTGAAGTACTTGTTAAAGACGGTGAATTAGTAGAATACGGTCAACCATTATTCCTTGTAAAAGCTGAGTAAGGAGTGCACAACCATGAAAAAAGTTTTAATTGCAAACCGCGGCGAAATCGCTGTGCGTATCATTCGCGCTTGTAAAGAGTTAGGCATTCAATCTGTTGCCGTATACTCAGAAGCAGACGCTGACGCATTACATGTGAAATTAGCAGACGAAGCATATTGTATCGGGCCAAAGCTATCAAAAGATTCATATCTTAGCTTCCCGGCTTTACTGAGCGTAGCAGAAAAAACGGGGGCAGACGGTATCCACCCAGGTTACGGTTTTGTATCTGAAAACGCTGACTTCGCTGAGGCTTGTGAAAACGCAGGCATTAAGTTCATTGGACCTTCATCTGATTCTATTAAAATTATGGGTATTAAAGACGTTGCACGTACAACAATGGAAGCAGCAGGTGTTCCACTTGTTCCGGGTACTGGTATTGTTCCAAATATCGAAACAGGTAAAGAATGGGCTGCTAAAATTGGTTACCCTGTGATCATCAAAGCAACTGCTGGTGGTGGCGGTAAAGGTATCCGTGTAGCTCGTACAGAAGAAGACCTTGTAAAAGGCATTGAAATTACGCAAAAAGAGGCTGCTGCAGCATTCGGTAACCCTGGCGTCTATTTAGAAAAATTCATCGAGTACTTCCGTCACTGTGAAATCCAAGTATTAGCGGATGGCTATGGTAACGTTGTACATTTAGGTGAACGTGATTGTACCGTTCAACGCCGTATGCAGAAATTAGTAGAGGAAGCTCCATCTCCAGCGCTATCTTCTGAGCGTCGTGCTGAAATGGGTGCAGCTGCCGTAAAAGCTGCACAAGCCTGTAACTATGAAGGTGCCGGAACAATCGAGTTTATTTATGACTATCAAGAAGATAAATTCTACTTCATGGAAATGAATACTCGTATCCAAGTAGAGCACCCAGTAACTGAAATGATTTCTGGTGTAGATCTTGTACAACAACAATTAAAAATTGCATCTGGTGAAAAACTTCCTTTCACTCAAGATGATATTCAATTAAATGGTTGGGCAATTGAATGCCGTATTAACGCAGAAAATGCTTATAAAAACTTCATGCCATCAGCTGGCACTGTAGATACTTACGTAACTCCAGGTGGCTACGGTGTACGTATTGACTCTGCTGTATATGCTGGCTATACAATCCCTCCATACTATGACTCTATGGTTGCAAAATTAATTGTTCATGCCAATACACGTGAAGAAGCGATTGCGAAAATGAATCGTGCGCTTAGCGAATTTGAAGTATCTGGTCCTGGTATCAATACAACAATTCCATTCCACCAAGCATTAATGAACAATGACGTGTTCAAATCAGCGCAATTCAATACGAAGTTCCTAGAAGAGAATGATGTTTTGGGGACAAGCAAGTAAGGTTACCAACTTGCGCAATAGTTGTGCGATTTTTGTCAGCTAAATAGAATTAGGAATAAAACAAAACGGAATATCCGATTTTTAGACCCTTTAACGAAACTGAATCGTTAGGGGGTCTTTTTTGTGCGTAAAAATAATCAGCGTACCGGTATTTTCGATATAGAAAATATCGATCCAAATAAAAACGAAATGAACCGCTACAACAATTATGATTGACGTTAATTTGTATGTTTAAAGCTAATCGTATTTGTGCATATTCGGCGCCAATCGTTAAAGAACAAACCGCCTAACGGGCGCGCAAACAAACGATTAAAGAATACGACTAATCGTTGCGCTAACAATGGCCGTTGAAAGCTAGGGGCGCAAAGCTTTTATTAGTTTTCGTTTGTTTAATAAAATTTTGAAACAGTCTTACAGTATTCTTCTAACTCACTTAATGTAAATAGTAATGTCATAGGGAAATCATTTGAAGTTTCTTTTGAATATGTTAAATGAACAACAGCATATTTATTTAGCTTTTTAATCCAAAAAATAACATCATCATTATCTTCTCTTCTAGCCATTGCTACAGCTTCTTTTCCGTAGAGAATGTGTTTTTGTGAAAGTTCTTTCTCTAATTCTTTCGTTAAGAATTCAGACATACTTGTTGAAATCAACCACCAGGGATCGTTTATAAAACTTTTAAATTTTTCTTGCATTTTAGATGACCACTTCCAATTCATTAATTTTCTAAACTTAATTCAACGTTTTATTTTAATATTCCTTCTTGTGACTAAATAGTTGAATGCGGAAGATTTTTCAGAAGTAAGCCTTGAATCGATTTACCTTTAAATGACCGCCTAAATTAATGGTAAGACAGCGTGGATTCATCGAGGGAAATTTGAAAACTGTATTCCTCGGGTATAAGTAATGAGGAAGCATTTCGCCTTTATTTCGTCTTTATACGTGGTTAAAACCGGTTTTACATCGCCAGTCGTATTTATCATCTTATGTGTTTCGACGCTTAAACAAACGGAATTATAAGGGGGATTAAATGGAATGAATATTGCAGTTAGTATTGTTAATATCCAACGCAAACTACTCGAACGGACTGGGCGTAAAACAGACGTATATTACAGCGAAGGTCAAGGCGCTTTATATGTATTCATGGGAGAACCTTTAACGGTCAACAACGTAATTTACGCAGCGTCCGAAATCGAGCTAATGATGGACGTTATTTAAGATGGGAGTGGCGATTTTTATGGAATCGTTAAATATGCACGAAAACCAAGCTCGGCGTTTTGGAAAATAAACAATCGTTTTGGTTTAACGGACACCGGTGCCCGGTTACCTCTCGAATTTAGCCTTTTATGAAGTATGTAATTTGGATATGTTATAATCAAAAGTATGAAAAATCTATACTGACGGTGCAGTGTTCAATGAAAGAGGGGACAGATGATGGATAATCAATATGTCGTAGGCTGGGGTACATTAGCGTTGATCAATGCTGCACTTGCACAAGGAAAGAATAGAACGGGGTTTAATTGGTTTTTACTTTCTCTTGTGTTAGGTCCATTGGCAACACTAATTTTATTATTTGTTGATAAGAGACAGTAACTACATATTCACAATAAAGTGAGAAGCGAATGGATATTCTCACGTATTCAACAATTGGGGTGTTTATGACCTTTATGATGTGATTAACGAAGAAGCAATGTTTTGTACGATTCAAGAAGCAGAAAATAAAGGGAAAATTGACTATGGAAATGAACTTAACGTAGATAATGGCGCAAGAAAACAAGGGATTATCAAAGATAAAAAGTTAATAATGAAGGGAAAGAGGATCTTAATGTTCATCTTTCCCTTCATTATTATGGCGATTTTTATTTTACTCAATAATGATTTTTTGGGCAATTCCTTCCCCAAATCCCTTTTCATTAGGAACAGCGGTAATTTCAGAAGCCCATACAGATACTGTTAATCCAACACGTACAGTATAAATTTCATCCGTAGTAAACCATACTTTTCGTATTTCTGGTCTTTCTTTATCAACTACTAAAAATCTGTCACCTTCTATTTGTACAACTTCTCCTTTAATATTTGGGCCAATATCGTTACTATATGTGGAACATCCAACTAAAAAAAAGGTAAAAATAAATAACATAATTAAAGCTTTAGAAGTTTTCATCGAACTCCCCTTCCTTTGGATATAGTATTTTTCATAAATTATACACTTGTTTTAACGCACCTACACAACGTGAAGTTTATTATTATTCATATGCGTATGGTGGAAATATGAAAAGGAAGCGAATGTATCTCGTGGCGATGCTTTCTACGCCTTCGCTTTAGAAGTAGATTAGTTGGTACATTAAAGGGAGCGATTATTGCACAACATAAGGAAAAAATGCTCCCTTTGAAGATTGCTTTGCTTTTCATTTTTTATCGAGAGGTTATTTGAACTTATCGACCAACTTTGTTAATTTATCGAATAAAATTTGGGGTTTATCGCCTAATTTTTATAGTTATCGACATCACGACTTTCAAACCGGTTTTGTTTGCGAAAATGCATTGAATCTGCTATTTTTTTGCTAGAGTTAAGATCATGCGCACAAACCTAGAATAAATGTTCAACTTAATCCCTTGTATAGTCTTCTTTTTCTCGATTGTTCTTCTTCAATATATCAATAAATTTCTTTATTTTGTTCACGTATATCTTTCAAAATTCTTTCTATTGCTAAACCTGTATAAACTAAAAGCAACACTAATATAAATATAAAAATATCCATATTGTTCAATTCCCCTTTCCTAATTAAAAACTACATATATAGTGAATTATAGCTTATTATGATTGTTTATTTGAATTATAATGGAAAAATACGGAATATTTTGATGTAAAGTCGTATGTGATAAAATTAACGCCAGGTTTCCTGGTGCAAAATGGCTAGTAGGGAGGATTGGACTCTAATTTTGGTTAATTTACTAAGAGGGAGGGTGAAAAATATATTTATGAGGTAGCGACTGTTTTCACTTTTCGTTTTTATCGAGTCGTTATTGAATTTATCGATATTACCTGTCCTAAATAAATTAAATCGGCTTTACGAAGCCAAACCTTCCTTTTTATAGTATAATAAGCGTAAGTACAGCATTTGTTTGTGATGTGTAAGGGAAAGGATGATATTTGTATGGCAGAGAAAGTAGGACAATCTTTCGTACAACCAACGCCTTCTGGAAAAGAAGAACTTGGGAAAATCGAAGTAGCAGCGGAAGTAATCGAGGTTGTTGCTGGAATAGCAGTAAACGAGGTAGAAGGAGTCGCGGCAACTCGTGGTAATATTGCTACTGGCGTAGTAGAACGCTTCGGTAAAAAAGTGCACAATAAGGGCATTAAATCGGGTGTTACTGAAACTGGTGAGATTGCCATTGATGTATTTTGCTCTGTAAAATACGGCTATACAATTCCGAAAGTGGCGAAGGAAGTACAAACGCAAATTCGCCAAGCGATTTATAATATGACAGCACTTGAAACAGCAGAAGTGAATGTACACATTACAGGTATTCACTTTGAAAAAGAAGAAGTAGCCGTACAAGAATAAAAAGAAGGGTTGCCTATAGGGCAATCCTTCTTTTTACGTTTGTTAACGGAAATTGATTAGCAGTGATTAGTATCGCTACTTTATTATATTTCAATATGCTTCGGCTTTCTCCAGAACAAAGCAAGAATTACGCCGATTGTTAAAACAATTGTCGCAAAGTAATATGGGTAATTTAAATTTATATCGAACATTATCCCCCCTAAAATAGGACCAAAGATATTCCCAAGACTTGTAAACATGGAGTTCATGCCACCGACAAATCCTTGTTCATTACCAGCAATTTTCGATAAATAAGAGGTAACGGCAGGACGGATTAAATCGAAGCCGACGAAAATAAAGAATGTGACAAATAAAATTGCGAAATAGTGGCTAACAATGGTCATAGCAAATGTTAAAACAGCAGAAAGGATGAGTGAATAACGGATAAGATTAATTTCGCCCATTTTCTTTGTCAGCCAATCGAATAACACTAGCTGAGCAAGGGCCCCGACTACTCCACTCCCCGTAATAATAATCGCGATATCTGAAGGCGTAAATGCGAATTTATGATCCACAAATAGGCTAAATAACGATTCAAATGCAGCTAAACCAAAGGACAGTACGAAAATAAGGATGAATGGAATAAGGTATAGTGGGCTGAAAATACGTTTCACACTGCCTAAAATTGATGGAGCAGACTCTACATCATCTAAAGCACGTGTTGGCTCTTTTAGTAATAGTATTGACAAGATAGCTGCTAAAAATCCAAGTATACCTGCAGCGTAAAATGGTATGCGTGTTCCGAATTCGGCCAAAAATCCACCGATTCCAGGTCCGATAATAAAGCCAGTACTAATCGCTGCACTCATAAAGCCCAGTGCCTTTGAACGTTGTGTCAATGTTGTAATATCAGCGATATAGGCTGTTACCGCCGGCATGATAAAGGCAGCACTTACACCACCTAGCATACGCGAGATAAAGAGTATTTCAACTGTGCGTCCGAGCCCGAATAGTAGCTCTGAAAAACCGAATATAAAAAGACCCGCAACGATCATAATTTTTCGGCCAATAGTATCCACCATTTTACCAGCAATCGGTGAAACAATAAGTTGCGTAATAGCAAATGCTGCTACCATATAACCGACAACAGAGCCTGAAATTTTTAGCTCATTCATGATTGTTGGTAGCACCGGTATAACTAAACCAATGCCTAAAAAGGCAATGAATAAATTCGATAATAAAATACTTAAGGTTAAAATTTGTTTCTTGTTCATTTTGTTCTCCTTCAATTTTTCACGATAAATGAATCTAAATCTACTAGAATATTTCCATGTAATACAATAAACCCTATAGTAACTATAGGGTCAAAAGATTTGTTTCAGTGTGGCAGTATTAGGTCGCAGTTATACAAGTTGACTCAATAAATCTCCTTTGATGCTCCAAGGTTAATGTAGCAATTCTACATTAGTAATTCCTAAAGAAGTTTCGTATGGCATCAAAACGAATTTTATGTTTACAATTCTCGCAATAAAATAAGTGGGATTTACGTTCTTTGTATTGCTTATATTGTTCCTCACCTTCATATAGCTTGAAAGTTCTTTTACAGCTTGTACAAATAACTTCATAATGCATAATGAACACCTCGGAAAATGAGATTATTTTCCTTGATTATAACATTCTTGTTATTAAACAATAATGATGAATTTTAATTTTTTAACATTAAATTTCATAAAGTTGATTAAAGGGTGTTAAAATAAGCAAAAACTTGCTTGAAAAAGGTATCAGATTATTGAAAACTTGCTTGAATTCGTGTTTCTCGTACGAATTTATGCTATTATAAACCTTAATGCCACTTAAGAAGGAGAGCTTTACATGAAACGACATGAAGCACGCGAAAAAGCGTTGCAAGTTTTGTTTCAGCTAGACAATACTGAACTAACAGTAGAAGAAGCAATGGGCCATATTAAAGGTCAACCAACAAACGTCTTCTACGAAAAGATTGTTACTGGAACAGTTGAACATTTAGAGGAAATCGATGCTACTTTAGAGCAGCATCTTGAAAAGTGGTCACTTGCCCGTTTACCAAAAATTGAAAGAACGGTTTTACGTCTAGCTGTATACGAAATTTTATACATGCCAGAAACACCAAAAAGAGTAGTACTTAATGAAGCAATCGAGTTATGCAAAACATTTGGCGACGATGGCTCGTCGAAATTTGTTAATGGCGTACTTTCTAAATTTACAGAACAATAAAATGTGTTGAATTGGAAGGAGTAACTAAGGTCTATGTCAAGTGCAATTATTAATGGTAAAGAAATTGGTCAAGAAATTCGTAATTCAGTAGCAGAGCGAGTAACGCGTTTAAAAGAGCAAGGATTAACACCAGGCTTAGCGGTTGTTTTAGTAGGAGACAACCAAGCCTCGGCTACATATGTGAGAAATAAGCAAAAATCTTGTGAAGCCATTGGTATGTTTTCTGAGTTAATCAAACTGCCAGAAGAAACTACACAGGATGCATTATTAGCACAAATTGAATTATTAAATATTCGTGAAGATATTCATGGGATTTTAGTACAATTACCACTCCCTAAACATATTGATGAGGATACTGTTATTGCCACAATTGCTGTGGAAAAAGACGTGGATGGCTTCTCACCAGTAAGTGTTGGGAAAATGATGCTTGGCCAAGAAACATTTTTGCCTTGTACACCGTTTGGCGTAATGAAACTTCTTGAATATTCAGGAATTGAAATAGCAGGAAAGCACGCGGTCATCGTGGGTCGTAGTCATATCGTGGGGAAACCGATGGGACAACTACTACTACAAAAAGATGCAACCGTTACATATACGCATTCCAAAACACCAAATCTACCTTCATTCACTAAACAAGCAGATATATTAATTGCGGCAGTTGGACGTGCAAACTTTATTACGAAGGAACATGTTAAAGAAGGCGCAGTTGTTATAGATGTTGGCATTAATCGTGATGAAAACAACAAGCTTTGCGGTGACGTAAACTTTAGTGAGATCGATGGTATTGCTTCTCACATTACACCAGTACCAGGCGGTGTAGGACCAATGACTATTACTATGCTTCTATTCAACACAGTTCAAGCAGCAGAAAATAAGCTTGCACATACAGTTAAGTTATAATTTTGAATGACTCTTTATAAAAAGCTATCTCAATTTTTATTGAGGTAGCTTTTTTGTTTCGTTTATTTTCTGAGTATTTCAAGAACTTTTGTATTGTTTTTAACGTCTAATATAACGTTTGGGTCATACATATGAATAGGGAGGTTTTTATGGAAAACATAGATTTAATACTGATCATTAAACATATTATTATCGGTCTTGTACAAGGGTTTACAGAGCCAATTCCTGTATCATCTAGCGGACATGTTATGATTGCAAGTGAAATTCTTGGTCTTGGTGAGCAAGGTTTTACTTTTGCTATTTTAACGAACACAGCTTCTTTACTGGCTATTGTCTATATTTATCGACAGGATATTGTCCGACTCATTACAAATTTTTTCCTGTATCTGAAAACTCGACAGAATCGTTATAAAGCTGATTTTCGTTTCGCTATATTTATAGTAATTGGTTCTATTCCAGCGGGCGTTTTAGGTGTATTGTTAAGCGATGTTATTGCGGATAATGTTAGTATGACGACGATAGCACTTATGCTGTTTGTAACAGGTATTGCTCTATGGCTAATCCGTAATTTGCGTGGTAGGAAAAGGGATGCGGATTTGACTGCGAAAGACGCCATCATCGTAGGTCTTGGTCAAGCTGTAGCATTAACACCTGGTATTAGCCGTTCAGGAGCAACCATTATTTCAGCCATTGCAGTTGGTATGAAACAGGAAACCGCTTTACGATTTTCCTTCATGCTCTATATTCCTGTAAGTCTTGGTGGAGTTGTCCTTGGAATTTCTGATTTTTTAGATGAGCCAAATAAAGGTGCATTAGCAATTCCTTATGCTGCGACATTTATTGTGACATTATTTATGACTTATTTTGCAATGCGTTGGTTTATGGGCATCATGAAAAGTGGCAAGCTTAGCTACTTTACATATTATTGCTTTCTTGTAGGGACGCTTCTATTAATATTTTATTAATGTAAAAGCCTCATAATTTTATGAAGTTGTGAGGTTTTCTTGTTTGTTAAGAAAAAGAAATGTAGATATTCGACTCCTGTCCGTCATTTCGACGATTTCCCGTCGCTCCGGTGATTCTTACCGTCACTTGGCCTGTTTTATTCGTCGTTCTGGTAGATCTATTCGTCGTTTCGCTTTCATTCTGCTCTTTTATTAGCGATTCTGGCTCTTTCAAGTTTTAGCGGAGTTCCTTGCTTGGTTAGCGGCGGAATTTCGTGTTTTAGCGGCGTTCTTCCTTTGGTTAGCAGCGCAACTCACACTTTTAGCGGCGAATTCCAACATAAGCTGGACAATTTGACAAAACTAAAGTCAGAGTTGAAGAACAGTTGATGCTTTATCAGCGATTCTTGCTCTCTTATCAGCGATGTTTGATGCTTTATCAGCGATTCTGACTCTTTTATCAGCGATGTTTGATGCTTTATCAGCGATTCTGACTCTTTTATCAGCGATATTTGATACTTTATCAGCGATTCTGGCTATTTCAAGTTTTAGCGGCGTTCTTCCTTTGGTTAGCAGTGCAACTCACACTTTTAGCGGCGAATTCCAACACGGACAATTTGACAAAACTAAAGTCATACCGTAGCTTCGGTGGTTCTTCCCGTCACATGGCCTGTTAAATCCGTCGCTTCAGCAGATCAATCCGTTGTTTCATTTTCATACCGTCGCTCCAGGGATTCTTCCCGTCACATGGCCTGTTAAATCCGTCGCTTTGGCAGATCTATCTGTTGTTTCGCTTTCATACCGTCACTCGGCCTGTTTTATCCGTCGCTTCGGCAGATCAATCCGTTGTTTCATTTTCATACCGTCGCTCCGGGGATTCTTCCCGTCACTCGGCCTGTTTTATCCGTCGCTTCAGCAGATCAATCCGTCGTTTCATTTTCATACCGTTGCTCCGGGGATTCTTACCGTCACATGGCCTGTTAAATCCGTCGTTCTGGCAGATCTAATCCGTCGTTTCATTTTCTACCATCGCTCCGTGGGTTCTTCCCGTCGCATGGCCTGTTAAATCCGTCGCTTTGGCAGATCTATCTGTTGTTTCGCTTTCATACCGTCGCTCCATGGGTTCTTACCGTCACTCGGCCTGTTTTATCCGTCGCTTCGGCAGATCAATCCGTCGTTTCATTTTCATATCGTCGCTCCGGTGGTTCTTACTGTCACATGGCCTGTTTTATCCGTGGCGTTCTAGTAGATCTATCCGTCGTTTCGCTTCATACCGTCACTCTGGTGGTTCTCACCGTCACATGGCCTATTTTATCCGTCGTTCTGGCAGATCAATCCGTCGTTTCGATTTCATACCGTCGCTCCGGTGGTTTTTTACCGTCACTCTTGCGTTTCAATCCGTCACATGGCCTGTTAAATCCGTCGCTTCGGCAGATCAATCCGTCGTTTCATTTTCATACGTCGCTCGGTCGTTTCAATCCGTCGCTTCATTTTCATACCGTCGCTCTAGCGGTTCAATCAGCACCCCCGTAGATAAATCTGCCACTCCGATTCTTCTATTCGCACCCCAGCAAAGCACTCAATCAAAACGCAACTCCACCGCTTATTTCGTCGAAAAGACATACTTTATCTAATATGAAATCTTAAGATATGTTATAGTAAGGTTTTCAATTCTATCCAAGACAGTTGTTTTTTCAACCGAAACTGTATTTTGGCACGTCATGGGCAATAAAAAATGTTATGATAGGTGTAGTTTTGTGAAAAACTTGATTTTAGTAAAGGAGCCGGGAAAATGTCATCTGCTTCTTATTTAACTGTAAAAGCATTAACAAAATATATTAAACGGAAATTTGATGCTGATCCGCATTTACGTGAAGTCTATGTAAAGGGAGAGCTATCCAATGTCAAAATTCATCAATCAGGGCATATTTATTTTACATTAAAGGATGATGGAGCACGAATTGCGGCTACCATGTTTAAAACAGCAGCCACAAAATTAGCGTTTGAACCAAAGGAAGGTATGCAAGTATTTATCCGTGGAGATGTAAACGTTTATGAAGGCTACGGTACATATCAATTATATGTACAGGAAATGCAACCAGATGGAATTGGTAGTTTGTTTGTTGCCTTTAACCAACTGAAAGAGCAGTTACAACAAGAAGGGCTTTTTAAACCTGAGTGGAAACAACCAATTCCGAGGTTTCCTGAAAAAATCGGTGTTTTAACGTCGATAACAGGCGCTGCCATTCGAGATATCTGTACTACATTAAAGAGACGCTATCCACTTGCTGAAGTTTTTATTTATCCAACCCTTGTACAGGGAGCGCAAGCAGCGCCGAATATTGTTCAAAATATTGAGCGAGCAAATATCGATGCGAGTTGCGATGTACTGATTGTAGGGCGTGGTGGTGGATCGATTGAGGATTTATGGGCATTTAATGAGGAAGCTGTTGCAAGAGCGATTTTTGGAAGCCGTATCCCTATTATTAGCGCAGTAGGTCATGAAACTGATACGACTATCGCGGATTATGTAGCTGATTTGCGCGCTCCGACACCAACTGCAGCGGCTGAAATGGCTGTACCTAATCAACAAGAATTATTTCAACGGGTGCTTACACAAAAATCACAACTGCATCAAATCGTAAGAGCGCAACTTATGGCAGAACGTCAGCGTCTAAATAAGCTCCAACAATCTTATCCGTTGTCAATGCCAGAACGCCTATATCGACCATTTACAGAAAGGCTAGCACAACTTGAAACGGGATTACAAAAAGCCATGCAGGTCGATTTGATGAAGAAAACAGCGCGGTTTCAACAACTACATAGTGCGGTAGAGCAGCACTCGCCCAAAAAGGCATTAGCTTTCCATCAACGAGAGCTAGAAACTCACGTCCAACAATTAACTCGTGCTGCAACTCATTATGTAACGAAACAAAAACAACAATTTGAAGCAACTGTCAGAACTTTAGAAGCATTAAATCCACTTGCCATTTTAACAAGGGGCTTTACGGTAGCTTATAAAGATAATCAAATGTTAAAATCATCAGTTGATGTAAAGCCACAGGATCAATTAACACTTTCCTTCCATGATGGAAAGGTTATTGCAGATGTGGTAAAGATCTTGCCGAAAAATGAGGGGGAATAATTGTGGCAGAGAAACAACAAACTTTCGCAGATGCAATGATGGCACTTGAGGAAATTGTCCGTCAGTTAGAGCAAGGTGATGTACCTTTAGAAAACGCGATTGATTTATATAAACAAGGTATGGAGCTATCACAATTTTGCCATAGCAAACTGCAACATGCTGAGGAGCAGTTAATTTCTATTGTCCAAGAGACAGGTGAGACTACGGCATTTGATCCACTAAAGGGAGAGAACTAAAAAATGAACGAGCAATTAAAACATTTTATTGAAAGCAACATACCTCAAGTTGAAGCTGAAATGTTTGCACTAGTCGAGAAAATTGATGCACCAGCCAATTTAAAAGAATCCATGCTTTATTCATTAAAAGCTGGAGGTAAACGTATTCGCCCACTTTTCGTATTGGCTGTTCTTGAACTTTATAATAAGGATTTGAAGGATGGTTTAACGGTAGGATCTGTAGTTGAAGTCATCCATACGTATTCATTAATCCATGATGATTTACCAAGTATGGATAATGATGATTTCCGTAGAGGGAAGCCAACAAATCATAAAGTTTATGGTGAAGCATTAGCGACACTTGCAGGCGATGCATTGAATACACTTGCGTTTGGCATTTTAGCACGCATGGATGTATCAGCTGAAAAACGCATTGAATTAGTTAATCTGTTAAGTAAAGCAGCTGGTGCAGAAGGTATGGTTGGGGGTCAAGTACTCGATATGGAAGGTGAGAAGCGTCAGTTAAACATAGCTGAGCTTGAGCATGTCCATATCAATAAAACGGGCGCTCTTTTACGATTTAGTATTGAAGCGGGAGCAGTGTTAGCTGATGTCATGCAAGAAGAACGCGAAACTTTAAAGGAATATGCGCATCATATCGGTCTTGCCTTCCAAATTCAAGATGATATTTTAGATATTGAGGGTACTACAGAAGAACTAGGTAAAACTGCAGGTAAAGATGTAGCAAGTGATAAAAGCACATACCCAGCTCTATTATCTTTAGATGGGGCAAAAGAAAAGCTTGCTGAGCATTATCAGCATGCCATTAACGCACTAGATAAATTGGAAGTAGATGCCAGCTTATTATGTGAGTTTGCAGCCTATATTGTACATCGTAAAAACTAGGGGAAAAACAAGGCGTTAAAGGCACATAATATGCTAGAATAGGTGAAGGCGTTTGCCAATGTGCAAACAATAAAGTGTTCGTACTTTTAGCATATTAATAACACTGTTATAATAGTGGAAACACAATTGCGGTGAATAATTTATTGAAAAGGTGTGTGAGAAAGGTGGATTTAAATAATATAACTAGTCCAGCCTTTTTAAAAAACTTAGATAAGAAGGGTCTTGAGCGACTTGCACAAGAAATTCGTACCTTCTTAATCGAAAAATGTTCTGTCACGGGTGGTCATATCGGACCGAACCTAGGTGTTGTGGAGCTAACGATTATGCTCCATAAAATGTTTGACAGTCCACAAGATAAGTTTTTATGGGATGTTGGCCACCAAGCTTACGTGCATAAAATTTTGACAGGTCGTGCAAATCAATTTGATACATTACGTCAGTTCAAAGGGCTTTGTGGTTTTCCAAAGCGTGTGGAGAGTGAACATGATGAGTGGGAGACAGGTCATAGCTCGACATCTTTGTCAGGAGCCATGGGTATGGCAGCAGCGCGAGATATCAAAAAAGAAAAGAGCTTCGTGATACCAATTATTGGAGATGGAGCTTTAACAGGCGGTATGGCGCTGGAGGCATTAAACCATATCGGCCATGCTAAAACAAATATGATTGTCATTTTAAATGATAATGAAATGTCAATCGCTCCAAACGTCGGAGCCCTACACAGTGTACTAGGGCGTCTTCGTACAGCTAAAGAATATTCAAAAGCTAAAGAAGAGCTGGAATCGCTCATTAATAAGATCCCAGTGCTAGGCGGTAAGCTTGCTACAACTGCTGAGCGCTTAAAGGATAGCTTAAAATATTTAGTAGTATCAGGTGTGTTCTTTGAGGAGCTAGGCTTTAAATATCTTGGTCCGATTGATGGACATGATTTCGATGCTCTTGAGTCAACATTATCACAAGCTAAAAAAGTAAAAGGCCCAGTGCTCGTTCATGTCATTACGAAAAAAGGCAAAGGTTATAAACCTGCTGAAGACGATACAATTGGTAATTGGCATGGGACAGGTCCGTATAAAATTGAAAACGGTGCCTTTGTAAAGTCCGAGGTGAAAGGTCCAGCATGGAGTAGCTTGATTGCTGAGACTGTCCGCAAAATTGCTCATGAGGATAAACGCGTTGTCACGATTACGCCAGCAATGCCAGTAGGTTCAAAATTACAAGGGATTCAAAAGGATTTCCCAGAACGTTTCTTTGATGTAGGGATTGCTGAACAACATGCAGCAACGATGGCGGCAGGTTTAGCGACACAAAACATGAAGCCGTTTTTAGCCATTTACTCAACATTCCTGCAACGTGCCTATGACCAAGTACTACATGATATCGCACGTCCAAATTTAAATGTCTTTATAGGAATTGACCGTGCAGGCTTAGTTGGTGCGGACGGTGAAACACATCAAGGCGTATTTGATATTGCATTCCTTCGTCATATACCAAATATGACAATTATGATGCCAAAAGATGAAAATGAAGGTCAGCATATGGTGAAAACAGCCATTGACTATGATGGTGGTCCAATTGCATTACGCTATCCTCGAGGCAATGGTATAGGCGTTCCGTTAGATGATGAGCTTATGGCGTTACCAATTGGTAGCTGGGAAGTGTTACGTGAAGGGAAAGATGCAACGATTTTAACCTTTGGTACGACGATTCCTATGGCAATGGAAGCAGCCAATATTTTAGCGCAGCAAGGTGTTGAGATAGAAGTAGTCAATGCACGTTTCATTAAACCAATGGATGAGGATATGCTTCACCGTATATTAACAAGCCGCAAGCCAATATTGACGATTGAAGAGGCGGTACTACAAGGTGGTTTTGGTAGTGGTGTATTAGAATTTGCCCATGACCATGGCTATTTAAGTGCAATAATTGATCGTATGGGAATCCCTGATCATTTTATTGAGCATGGTAATGTAGATCAGCTTCTCGCTGAAATTCATATGACGGCTGAGGATACAGTGGCACGTCTGCATGTGTTACTTCAACAAAAACAGCAAGTAGGTTTAAATAAATAATGACAAAACAACCAAAAGAACGTGTAGACATTTTACTTGTAGAGCGTGGACTATGTGAAACACGAGAAAAAGCAAAGCGCTCTATTATGGCAGGGCTTGTTTTTTCTAATGAAACTCGCATCGATAAGGCGGGGGAAAAAATTGCTATAGATGCACCACTACAAGTAAAAGGCTCTGATTTAAAATATGTTAGTCGTGGCGGCTTGAAGCTTGAAAAGGCGCTACAAATTTTTGATATGTCTGTAGAGGGGAAGCTAATGCTTGATATTGGCTCCTCTACAGGAGGATTTACAGATTGCGCATTACAGCATGGTGCAAGACATTGCTATGCATTAGATGTTGGTTCTAACCAACTAGCATGGAAGATCCGTTCTGATGAACGTGTAACTGTCATGGAAAAAACGAATTTTCGCTATACGACAGCGCCAGATTTAACAGAGGGCTTGCCAGACTTTGCAACAATTGATGTTAGCTTTATTTCACTATCGCTTATTTTACCTGTCTTAAAAACTTTGTTAATGCCAGGTGGCGATGTAATGGCATTGGTGAAGCCTCAGTTTGAAGCTGGGAAAGAGAAAGTCGGTAAAAAAGGCATTGTTCGTGATAAAAAAGTACATTTAGAAGTTTTAGAAAAAACTGCTGCAATGGCGACAGAGGTTGGCTTTGTCGTTAAGGATGCTTCGTTTTCACCAATTACAGGGGGCGAGGGAAATATTGAATTTTTATTCCATTTAGTGAATCCTATAGGTGATGAAGAAATTCCTGCATATACAGCTTTTAATGCACTCGTTGAAGAAGCGCATAGTGCACTAAAATAACACGTGCTCATTTACAGAGCCGTGTTTTTTCTTGTGCTTTTATGTTTAAAATGGTAGTGTAAATATACAAATATTCAACTATTTATAAGAGGTGACCGACATGAATAAAGGACAGAGGCATATACGAATTCGGGATATTATTGCCAATCATGAAATTGAAACACAAGATGATTTAGTCGATTTTTTAAAGGATGCAGGCTATAATGTGACACAAGCAACAGTATCACGTGATATTAAAGAGCTTCATCTTGTGAAAGTACCTTTGCAGGATGGCCGCTATAAATATAGCTTGCCCGCAGACCAACGTTTCAATCCAATACAAAAATTACACCGTGCGTTAGCTGATGCTTTTGTCAGCATTGACGGTGCATCACACTTTTTAGTTATGAAGGCTCTTCCTGGTAATGCCAATGCTATTGCATCACTACTTGACCATTTAGATTGGCCTGAAATTTTAGGTACTATTTCTGGAGACGATACTATTTTAATTATTTGTCGTAACGAAGATGAGCGTGAAAATACAAAAAATCGCTTATTAGAAATGCTGTAAAATAGCAGGGTAATTTGATACAGAGGTGACAATTTGTGTTAAGAGAGCTTAGTATTCGAAACTTTGCCATCATTGAGGATTTAACAGTTAGTTTTTTAGATGGTTTAACAGTTTTAACAGGTGAAACGGGTGCAGGAAAATCAATTATTATCGATGCCGTGCATTTACTTGCTGGTGGCCGAGGCAATTCTGAATTTATTCGTCATGGAGCTAAAAAGGCTGAATTAGGTGGTTTATTTCAAATTTCAAGTTCTGGGCATCCTGTTTATAAGAAACTTGAAGAGGCAGGCATAGAAATAGAAGAAGATACCATTATTTTGCGCCGTGATTTAAATGATACTGGAAAAAGTGTTTGTCGAGTAAACGGAAAACTTGTGCCGTTGTCTGTACTACGTGATATTGGGTCTAGCCTTATCGATATTCATGGACAGCATGAAAATCAAGAGCTTATGGATGAGAAACAGCATATCTATTTACTTGACCATTTTGCTGAGGAACAACTGACACCTATTCAAAATTTGTACAGTTCTCAATACGAAGAATATCGTTCATTAAAAAAAGAATTAGCTTCGATTTCGATTGACGAACAGTTAATGGCGCAACGTATTGATTTGTACCAATTCCAAATGAAAGAGCTAGAGGATGCCAATTTAAAACTTGGCGAGGAAGATGAGTTACTGGATGAACGTCGCCGTTTAATGAATTTTAATAAAATTTTCGAACGCTCGAGTGCGGCATATGAAGCTATTCAGGGTGATTCTAAAGGCCTCGACTGGATTGGCAATGCGATGGGTGCATTAGAGGATGCTGCGACAATTGACGAGCAATTTAAAGAAGCTTCAGAATCTGTCACGACTGCCTTTTATGCATTACAGGATGCTGCTTACCAGGTCAAAAATGTATTGGATGAATTAGAATTTGATCCGGCTCGATTAAATGAAGTTGAGCAACGTTTAGCCTTAATACAAAATTTGAAACGTAAATATGGTTCAACAGTTGAAGAAATTTTAGCGTATTACGATAAAATTAAAACAGAGTTAAATGAGCTTTTAAATCGAGACGAAATTTTACAAGTAAAAGAACGAAAAGTATTGGAAATGGAAGCAGTATTAAATGAACTTGCTGCAGAACTTTCTACTGTTCGAAAGGACGCTGCACATAATTTAAGTGAAGCTATTATGGCCGAACTACGTGAATTACATATGGAAAAAGCAAAATTCATTGTTAATTTTGATGAATTGCCTTACTTTGATGCAAATGGCAAAGACCAAGTAATTTTTTATATTTCTACGAATGTAGGCGAGCCGCCAAAATCTTTACCGAAAATTGCTTCTGGTGGAGAATTATCGCGTATGATGCTTGCGTTAAAGACGATTTTCTCATCCTCAAATGGCATAACATCTATTATATTTGATGAGGTAGATACTGGTGTAAGTGGTCGTGTAGCACAAGCAATCGCAGAAAAAATTGCTGCAATATCTGTTAATTCTCAAGTTTTATGTATTTCGCATTTACCGCAAGTGGCTGCAATGGCCGATCATCACTATTTTATTAAAAAAGAAGTCGAGCATGATCGAACATTTACGTCATTGCTGGAAATAGATACGAACGCTCGTATTGAAGAAATCAGTCGCATGATGTCTGGAGCGGAAATTACAGATTTAACGTTGCAACACGCCACAGAGCTCTTAAAAATGGCGAATGCACGAAAAAAACAAATGAGATAGCAAAAGAATCCAGAAACATTGTTGTTTCTGGTTTTTTTCTTTTTGCGCAAATATTTACCGCTTATAAGAACGCCACAAAAACACATAGTAAAAAGACAAAAATAAAAAGGAGGTGTCGTATGTATCGTCGTTGGCGTCAATTTGTCATTTTGCCTATGCTCATCGTTTTATTATTCATGCCCGTAAAGGCTTTTGCCGCAAAAAAGCTAATTCCGATGGGCGAAGCAATTGGTATTCAACTTCAGCTATCACATGTATTTGTAGCACATGATGTGCTGTTAGCTTCCAATCAGTGGATGAAAGGAGGCGCTGTAATTGAAAAAATAAATGATATTACAGTAAAAACACTTGTAGATGCCAAAAAAGCTGTTGCTCGGCAAGGACAACAGAAATGGACGATAAAAAGTGAAGGAAAAGAAATGACACTTGATTTACAGGAGCAAGAAGCAGAACATGTTATTTCCTTTCTAAAAGATGAAACAGATGGAGTAGGAACATTGACATACATTGATCCAGAGACAAAAAATTACGGTGCATTAGGCCACCAAATCGTTGATTCAACGTTACAAGAAGCCCCTATTTTCCATGCTGGCTCCATTTTTTTAGCTTCGATTCAACAAATTCGTAAAAGCATACCTGGTCAGCCTGGCTATAAAATATCCTCCATTGAAAAACAACATAATCGATTAGGAAGTATCGATAAAAATACAGTTTATGGAATTTTTGGCCGTTGGGAAGACGGTTATCAACAAAGTTTGCCAAAAGCAATTGAAATTATGCATGAAAAGGATATAAAAACAGGGAAGGCTGAAATCTATACTGCGATTGAGGGCAGTAAGGTAGAAACTTTTTCAATTGAAATTACCAAGGTTGAAAATGAACGCCTTGAATTTATAGTAACTGACAAAAAACTCATTGAAAAAACAGGTGGTATTTTGCAGGGGATGAGTGGCAGTCCTATCATTCAAGACGGTCGTTTTGTAGGTGCGGTTACACATATGTTTGTGGAGGAGCCAAAAAAGGGAGCAGCGCTTTCAGTAGCAGAAATGTTAAAAAAATCATCTTAAACGAAGGAGCTGCCGGAAAAGGTAGCTCCATTCTTTCATAAAAATATTTTGTTCATCAAGTATTTCGTTTATTTATGAAGCGATTAGCGACACTTTAAAAAAACTGTAGTTTTATCTCCGTTTTTTCACTAAAATAAATGATATAAGCATTCGAGGCTTTGCAGGTATTTATCATAACTTGTCGATATAAAAAGAAAGTATCGGACTACATACTCATTTTTGGAAATTGAAAAGGTTTTTAAAACAAAAATGTCGAAAATTCCAAAGTGTGCAAAAATTGCATTAGGGGATAGGTGACGCTTTGGGGTAATTCAAAGCACAGTTCAAAAGGAGGAATTTAAATGACAAAGGTTAAAGTAGCGATTGCAGATGATAATCGTGAGTTGTTAAAAACGATGGAGCAGTATTTTCAAGGGCATCCTGAAATTGAAATAATTGCAACTGCTTCAAACGGGAAAGTTTGTTTACAAATGCTAGAAGAATTCACACCAGATATTTTGCTGCTAGACATTATAATGCCTCATCTTGATGGGTTAGCTGTTTTAGAGTCGATGTATCAAAATGAACGAATGTCATCAATTCAAGTGATAATGTTAACTGCTTTTGGCCAAGAAGATGTGATGAAACAGGCTGTAGACTTAGGTGCATCCTATTTCATGCTAAAGCCATTTGAATTTGATCAATTGGTTCAAAAGATCTTACATTGTGCTGGGCAGAAGGCTACACTTCCTAAAAAGACAAGTGTTTTACAACCAGCGGCACCTCAAAAATTGAATCAGCATCAATTAGATAGCACGATAACAGCGATTATTAAAGAAATCGGCGTTCCTGCTCATATTAAAGGTTACTCTTATTTGCGAGAAGCTATCCAAATGGTGTTCGAAGATATCGAGTTATTAGGCTCTGTGACGAAAATTTTATATCCAGAAATCGCTAAAAAGTTCAATACAACACCATCACGAGTTGAACGTGCAATTCGTCATGCCATTGAAGTCGCGTGGAATCGTGGCAATTATGAATCGATTTCGTCGATGTTTGGATACACGGTACATCATTTAAAATCGAAGCCGACAAATAGTGAATTCATCGCCATGATTGCAGACAAGATTCGTATTGATATGATGGCGAGTTAAGGTTAGAGCTACAAGGGATTACAGGACTTATAGTTGATATATTATAGATTTATTTACCGATAAATCACTTTTTGAACCTATAAATAACTAAATATATGCGGGTAAATGTTAACGCACATTCATTTATTGAGTTTACGAAAATTCAAATAATGGAGGTGTGTTTTTTTTTTTGCGTAAAAAATTCTTGTCAAAAACACTAAGAATGGACATGAATTTTTGTGCTTGCTAGAGCGTTGTGGCGAGCGTTGACCAAATCTAATGAGAATATTTTAATTGTGAGCTATAAAGGCAATTCAGCGAAAGCACTCTTTGAAAAGTTAATGCAAATGAATGATGCTGTCCCAAGAAAGAAATTCCCTAATGTGTTTTTACTGCATTTGATTCAGAGGGGCAATATGTAATGAGTTTCTACCGATGAAAACATTTGATGAACGAGGAAAGAAGAAGTTGCAAATAGGCTTTATCACTTCTGAAAAACAAAGGCAATTATGATTTCAGATATGAAGGTGAGCTAGGGCTTGTGAATATCGAGTGTAAGACTACCTTTCAGCAAATGTAGATGTTCGTTGAAGCAAATGGTCGCTTAGGTAATAAGCGTGGGAATAGTGAATTGCACCATGATGATAGTGTGATTTCAACAGCATTAGCGATTCAAGGTATGAAAACAAATAAATGGTATGTATAGGAGAATCACAATGAAAGCATTTAAAAAGTATCGTGACAGAATGGAATCAATATATAACAGGCATACACCTCATAGAGCTGTACCAAGCGAATCTGAGCAATGGTTGACAAAATAGGTAGGCTTCGAGATTGAATCTCTTAAAAGGCGTTTGGGAGAGTGTGAGAAGGAGCTTGCTTTTTGTCTCAAAGCAATGCGCATTATAGGGATTCCTTTTGTTCCTGTTGAAGTTATTGAACAGCAAATAGAATCGTTATTGAATGAGATTGAACATAAGAGGAAGCAATTGGCTCTGTCAGAACAATATCTATTTTAATATAGCAGAAAAATATTACAGACATTTCCACCCCCAATAAAAGTATGATTGAGGTTGAGCTGATAGAGTTAAAGGTTCAGTCAGAAGATGTATTGCGTCCACTTTTAGATGGTAAATAACGAAACCCTTATTTGAGTTTCTTCTATATATTGATTACCAATTTTTACACGCATATAAAAAAATATGAAATATTATTCTGTAATTATGTATATTATGGTAATATATAGTTCTATAATAAAATTCAGGAGTGGTAGTTTTGGAAGAAAAAGAAATAGTTCAGAAGTCACTAGAGGAAAGATTCAATGAACAGAATAAGAATAAACAATCAAAAGCACAATATACGCTTTTTAGTGTTATAGGTTTTATTGGCGCTATTGTATCAATTAGCATGGGCTTTTATAAATTGTGTATTTATGAAAACAATGATAGTTTTAGAAGCTCTAGTAAAAATGTCTACGTTGGCGGTGATGCCTATAACTACATTATCAATGGTACATATGCAACGAGTTATTTTGTGTTAGCGGTAGTATGTATGGTATTTGCTTGTTCAATGTTAATCTTAAAGAGTATTAATCAGAATAAATAGGAGTTTAACTTTAATGAAGAAAATTACTGTAGGTTTTTTATTAGTGATTACAGCTATTTTTATTAGCGCCTGTGGAAATAAAAGCAATGCACCTGAAAATGTACGTGAGGATGTATGGAATAATGGAATACAATTTGCTATCTTTATGAAAGATACGATTAATGAAGAAAAAAATATCGAAGGATTCCATGAAGCTTTCGAAGATTACTTTACAACTTATAAAGAAGATGCAACAGAAGAAGAAAAAAAAATATTAGATGCTTTGAAAGCTACACAGCTTATTTATGGTGTGACTAAGGCGATTCAAAGTGGAAGTGGTTTTGCCACTGATGAAGGATTTAATGAAATGTATAAACATGTAGAAGAAGCGATAGGGGTTTCAAATTTAGAATATAAGAATTATGATAAAGAAGGAATGGAAAAGACGCTTTCAAAATACGAATAGATATTTAATTAAGAACATTATTTAATTAAGAACATTAAAAAGGTAGGGCAATTGCTCTGCCTTTTTGTTTTGGAGAATTTTATCTTAAGGGTAGTAATTAATTTGGTAGGTGTAGTGGTATTAAAATTTATATAGAAGATAGTATATAATGATGAAACTCTTTAACTAACAATAAATAAATGAAACTTTAGTTAAATAAAGTGTTCGAAAACCTAGATATATCAACATTTCAATTTTTAATTTGTATTATCCCTTAAGACAAATAGTGAATTCATCGCCATGATTGCAGACAAGATTCGCATCGACATGATGGCGAGTTAAGGTTAGAGCTACAAGGGATTATAGGACTTATTTAGAGAGAATTCATTGGATTTATACCGACTAATTACTGAGATCATATAACTTAATGTTAATTAATTGAATTAAACTATGAAACACATTCATTTATGGGGAATTCCCATTCATGGAAGTGTTTTTTTGGGGTTCTATATTATTTTGGGGGGTATTCATACAATTACACGCATAAAAAAAGCACAGATTCACTGATTTATATATACTTGAATTGTCGAGAAACAAGAATAGGAAGGTGAACTGTGGTAAATGAATTTTAACATGAATATCCCACGATTAAAAAGAATGTAGAGATTACAAAAAGTGACGAAACGGAATGCATATGGCTTTCGACGCTGCGATCACTTTTTAAATTTGAAGTATAAAGAAATCGGAGTTCATCTGGGTTATTGTGCTAAAAGATGACACCCCGACATTTGACTTAGAACCAATTTAATTTGCGAAGAGGAGCGATAATTTATGGATTATTTTTTAGAAATAGTAAAGGAATTTGATATACCTACAATTACAAATGAAACTTTATTGACTAAAGGAAAAACAGCTTCAACCTTTTTATTGCATACAAAAACTTCGGAAAAATATATTTTGAAATCCGTTGAAACGAAAGAGCAGGCTTACTTTGAATATAAACTTATACAACATATTAGAACAAAAAATAAAAACATTGTGAGTGAGATTTTAACTTCAAAGTTTGATAAGCCATTTACTCAAATAAATAAGAATTTATTTCAAATACAAATTTACGTACCTTCAGTAAACGAAAAAGCTCCTTTGCAAAAGGTTTTAAATACTTATCAGATGTTACAAGAATATTTAAAGGATTTTCATTATGAACCAGCGCGTCATAATCGTTTTGCAATAGATAGGTTATGGATAGATACAAAAGAACTTTTATATGAAAACTTCCCCAAAATTTATGATGAACTATGCCCATCAATTGAAAAATTAATGGTTTTAGATCATAATCAGACGAATTGGATTCATGGAGATTTAGGCGCGTGGAATATTTTGTTAACTGCTGAACGGAATGTTTGCTTCATCGATTTTAGTGAGGCGCGGAAAGGACCTAGATATTTTGATTTAGTAGCAATTTTCGCGTCATATTTACCTCTGAATTTAGAGGAATTTGATACATACACTCAAGTATTTTTTGCAGAATATGAAGTTTCGGTTAATTTGAATGAGTTCTACCAAACGTTAGAACTTTGGTATGTTAAAGGAATTTTAAGTTTATTGAAAGTCGATACTCAATCAACTAAAGAGCACATCCTTTATTTTTATAAAATTATTAAATATATAAGAAGCTTATAAAAGTTCTGCTTTTTGTCCAATGATAAAAATTGGTAATTCATTCCTGCTGTCGTAAAAGCTACGTTTGATACGTTTTCTAGAGTTTTATCAACTCTACAATACTGGTTCGAAATAAACTGGCTGGATTCGATAGTTTACGGACACATATACGACTTCGTTGGCTATCTTGCTAGTGGTAAGCCTCCGGATTGGCTAACAAACGGAATCAGTTCAACTGTCTCTTTCGTTGGTGTGCTATTGTCTGGCGGAGGTAAATGCGGCAAGAAATCGCACTACAGCGAATTAGATACTGTGCCATATATAACGGTTACTCAGCGCGTCTCCATAAAGGCGAACGAGTTTTTTTAACTGCGCGTGAGAATCGGGAATATTTGGAGGGGAAAGGTGAAAACTGTTTCGGCATAGGAATAGTTATCTGGCAATCAGTTCACCGTCCGTGGAGAAGCCGACATTGAAAAGATCGCGTATCAACTAACGAAATTAATCGAAAGACAGGGGACGCAAGTTGGCTAAAAATCGTATTGAGCTTCGGTAGATAAAACCATATTTTTCAATTTCGTGTATAATTAAAAATGAGATTTTTTTATTCAGATCAAGTAAGGAAAGTAAAGGTGATTAGGAGTGATCTAGATGGTTAGTTTGTTTGCGTTTTTTGTTTTGTTGTAATGCCATTCTTAGGGATTGTTTTTTGTTTAAATCTTGTAAATATAATTAGAAAAATTAAGAATGATACAGAAACTAAAGTGGTCTATATCAGTAATGATTATTGTGTAATATAACGAGCAGGTATCTCCTTTTATAGCGGTGCTTGGCCACTTTTTAAAGAAAGTGATTAGGTGATAGTCGAAAAATTATTCTAGAAAAAATTTTATGATGAACTATGCCCGTCAATTGAATATTAATGGTGTTGGATCATAATCAGACGAATTGGATTTATGGAGATTAAACCTGAGCAATGAAAAAAGAGGTATGATAATTAATTATGAAAGATATAGAGAGGTGATTTTGATGGAAAGTGATCTTCAAGTTATTCGCAAAGAATCGAGGCCAATAATCTTTACGCTTATTTTAGTCATAGCTACTTTTGCAGTTTTCTTTATTAGTCGTTTCGTGAATGAACCATACCTAATTATTTGTTTATGGCTATTCGCATTAATAGATATTGGATTTATTGTTTCAATGGTGATGGGAATTAGAACTAAAAAAGCAAATATTATAATTTTAAGTGTCTTTGTCAATAGTCTATGTTTTGTAATTTTGACTATATTTTTATTATTAGTTAGCTTTGGGATAGGAATTTCTGAAGCATAATAAAAAAAGCCCTTTTCGAATCTGAAACCAATGACTTTTTCATTTTCTCCAGTCTTATAGTCTTCGATAACAATGAAAGGAATAGCTGAGATTCCTTTATAGCGTTTGGCTTGGCGGAGATTGACCGGTAAAGCATATTTCAATAGCGTAGCGAAAATTTTAACGCCTTTTTTAGACAGTGTGCGCAGACTGTTTAAGATGGCGTATTTTTAATGTCTAAAAATCAAAAATTGAATGTATATATTGGATGGTTCTGTAAAAATCTAAATGTGCTTACTTTTTTAATTCGCCTAACCTGACGTTTTATGCTAATACGCAGTTAAAGGTTAACTGCAGCAGATTTACATTGAATTTATGGAAAAATAATCTCATATTTTAAATGAAGAATAAACATTTGGAGGAGGAATTTAGATGGGTTTATTTGATGGGATAATAGGTAATGCAAGTGAAGTAAATCTAGAAAAATTACGGGAAGAAGTTAAAGATTTATTAACACCTCACGAAACAATTAAACACGCTTATAAAATTATAAGAGACACTTTTATTTTTACGGATAAAAGACTTATCTTAATCGATAAACAAGGAGTAACTGGGAAGAAAACGCAATATCATTCAATTCCATATAAGAGTATTCTTCATTTTTCGGTCGAAACTGCGGGAACGTTTGATTTAGATGCAGAGTTGAAAATTTGGGTTTCAGGTAGTGAATTACCGATTCAGAAAAACTTTAATAAATCAACTAACATCTATAAAATTCAAAGTGTGTTAGCGGAATATGTATTAGGAAAGTAATAAATATAACTTCTTTCAGTAGAAGTCATATCCAAATACCTGTACCTGTCGCTACCAAAACACTTGCTGAAAGAAGTTAAAGCTTGTGACGGTTGTCACGGAATCGGAAAGGAGTTCTTGGTGAAGCAAAGATTCCAGACGCAATTATGCCGAAACTTGTCAACATACTGTGGGTCGTCTATCTTTGCTTGAACGTATATAATTATATTGGGTGATAACATATGAAAAGTGTAAACTTACAGCTTGACGAAAATAACTCGTTAGAAATAACGCAGATAGAAGAAAATTTATTTGAGATGCGACTTGGAATGAATGGAAGCATTAGTGTGTACTATATGACACGTGAACAGCTCCAGAATTTCGATCAACTTGGTGCTCCTATTCGCATTGAGGCTTTTTTAGAGAATGACTCGTAACTATATTTCAAACCTATATGAGTAGTTGATAAATGGTTTTTCAAGACACTTCCATTTAGTATTGTAGGCCTAATGTAGGTTTTTGAAAATTAAGACAGATACATTAGTATTATTTCAATTTATTAAAGATTTTGTGAATTTCCTGAATATTAACGGTGGATTTATTCAATTCGTGAAAGAGATTTTTAAAATTTGAGTAAAAAAATACCTTTTTATAGTAAAAAACGACTAAATGTGATATTGAAAATAAAAGTATATATAAATATATTGCTTACAAAGTATGGGTAAAATCTTTCTTGGTAGTGACAATTGTCTCTAAACAAATGTAATTAGATTGTATATACTTACTGTTAGAGGGAAGGAGGAGGTAACTTGATACTAGTTCGAAATGATAAATTCGAAATAACCGAAGAAAATGGTAAGGTCTATATGATTACTTACAGTGCTGGCTATCCATTAAAGGAATTTGATAGTATTTTACGTAGTCATCCCCGACTTAAATTGTCAAATTTTTCAATATTAAAAAATGTCTTAGCAACAGAAAACAATAGCCCTGTTGAAATTGGACGCTGGCTTCCAAATGTTGAAGCAGAAATTGCACGAGATAAAATGTCTGCCTCGATATTTGTATATGAAACACATGATTATATACAAGAGAATAAAGAGAAATTAACTCAACAAATTCTGGAAACAATCGAGAGCGAAGGAATTGTTTATGGAATATTAGATTTTGATATTTCTAAAATTGATCCAGGAAAAGCATTTTTAATTGCACAAGGCACACCACCTGTAGCAGGAACTGATGCACAAATTACATACTTACCTAAACCAGAGAGAAAGCCAGTAATTCGCGAAGATGGGAAAGCTGATTATTATGACATGAACTTTATTTCTGAAATTTCAGAAGGTTCTTGGCTAGGTGAAAAAATCCCTGCAACATTAGGTAAACCGGGGAAAAATGTATTGGGAGAAATTATGCCTGCTGTACCAGGCCGTGATTTTCCTATACGATACGATAAAAAATCAGCTTATGAAGTAGAAGAGGATGGAAAAACTGTCATTCGTTCTAAAATAGCTGGTGTCTTAGATGATGTTAAAGGTATGATCGGTGTTAATAGACATTTGCCGATTAATGGTGACGTTGGCGTTGAAACAGGGAATATTGAATTTAATGGCTCGTTAAGTATAAAAGGAACAGTTACATCAGGCTATACAGTCATTGCTACTGGAGATATTTCCATCGAGGGTGCTGAAAGTGTAAGCGGTGCCAAACTTATTAAATCCATTGAAGGAGACGTTTATATTCGTGGAGGGATTTTTGGTTTAGGCTCAACTGTTGTAGAGGCAGGCGGAAATATTTTCGTTAAGCATGTCAATGAAGCAAATCTAGTTGCAGCTGACAGCATTCATATAGGATTTTACGCATTAGGATCACAACTCTCTGCGCATTCAATTTTTGTGGACGAACGAAAAGGGAAAATTATTGGGGGCCGTGCGGTAGCTAAAAATACAATCGTCACTGCCATCTCAGGAAACCGTTTAGAGCGTCGGACGGACTTAATCATTGAAAGCGTTAATAAACAAGAAAGATACGCTATGATGCAAGAGAAGGCTTCACAGCTTAAATCGCTACAATCAGAAATCTCTGAGCGCGAGGGGAAAATTAAAAGCTTACTGCCTTTCCTTGATAAAATGTCTAAGGAACAAATAGCTACATTTGAGGAAACAAAACAAAGCTTAACAAAATTGAAAGCGGATGCAGTAACAATCGATCATGAGGTTAAGCTCATAATGGATGAGATGCGTCATGCTGGAAAAGAAGAAATTATTGTGACGAAGGAAGCTCATCCTGGTACCTATATTCAAATTGGCAAAAAATCATCCTTATTAAGTAAGGTGACAAATGGTAAATTTCTTCTCGAATTTGGTGAGTTAAATGTCTAGGGAATCATTCATTCCTGTATTTGCACATCGGGGGGCTTCAGCGTATACACTTGAAAATACTTTGAAGGCTTTTGAAAAGGCTTTAGAGCTAGGAGCAGATGGGATTGAATTAGATATCCAACTTTCAATAGAAGGTATTCCAGTTGTGTATCATGATCCACAGCTGTCAAGATTGGTTGGCATCAATAAGCATGTGAACGAATGTACGATAGAAGAGCTAGTAAGCTTTAAACTTGGGAAGCCATGGAGGCGATTGTTTTCAACGTTTAAAATCCCGACGTTTGATGTCGTTTTAGCTTGGGCAAATTCACAACAGCTACCCCTTAATATCGAATTAAAATCAACAATTCTTAATAATAAAAGCGCACTTATTCAAATGCTTCATGGGCTTACTTTGCCAGTTGGTAGTCATTTTTCATCGTTTCACTATGAGCTACTGGAGATTGTAAAACAATATAAGCCAAACTATGAAACAGCACTTATAGCAACAAAAAAATTAAAGTGGGATTTGCTTAGTGATTACAGAGCTATTGACAGTGTTCATATGCATAAAAGGTACTATAAGCCAAGATATTTGGAGGCTTGTGTAGCGAGTAATAAAGCATGTCGTTATTATGCAATCGATGGGGATGAAACATTTTTATTGAATCCGCATCCTTCTGTAATTGGTTGGATTACTGATTTTCCTGATAAAGTAATTGCGAAACAGCAACGATAATCATTCTTATGAATGAAGATAAAAATAGCTATCCAATAAGTCTTTTGAACTTAAAAGGATAGCTATTTTTATTTTTTTTGGAAGCGCGGAGCCACTTTTCCATTTTTTCGATCGCGGTGAAGTAAAAATCCTGCGAAAAAGCCAAAGCCTATAACAAAAAGAATAATGCCAACGACGAATTGTAGCCATAAAAATGGGAAAGGTGAGATGAGCTTACCAAATAATGTATCACGCATAAATTTAATGCCACCTGCAGCCATAAGACCTGGAATAAGCATTACAATAAATGCAGCAAAACGAGCCATGCATGTCCCCCCTTATTCCTAATTTTAATTGTACCTGTGGATATTGGAATGTCAAGGAAGCTATGTAACTGATGTACCCAAAAACTAGTAAAGACTAATAGAATAACCGTAACTGAATGTTTAGAAAATTCTTACTTAAACAAGAAAATGTAATAATAGTTGATAAATTGTGAAATTGTGAGTATTGTAAAAATAAATGGAGCATTATTATCCATTGTTAAACAATTTTAAATTCTTTCAGCTGGTGTCCAAATACTAGCTGAAAGAATTTAAAGCCTCCGGCGGATGTCGCGGAATCGGAAAGAAATGTGTAAGCATAAAGCCGTTTCCGGACGCTATTATGCTGAGGCATAATTGATATACTTATTATACTGAACTGGAATGGGCATTTGGGGATGCACTTTCAAAAGCAAAGGGGCGAGTTTTCATGGAAATCTTCAAGTATATGGAAAAGTATGATTATGAACAATTGGTATTTTGCCAAGATGAAGCATCAGGGTTAAAAGCGATTATTGCTATCCATGACACAACACTTGGGCCAGCACTAGGCGGGGCACGTATGTGGACATATGCATCAGAGGAAAATGCGATCGAGGATGCATTACGTTTAGCACGAGGGATGACCTATAAAAATGCTGCAGCTGGTTTAAACCTTGGCGGAGGAAAAACGGTTATTATCGGTGACCCATTTAAAGATAAAAATGAAGAAATGTTCCGTGCACTAGGACGTTTTATCCAAGGGCTTAATGGTCGCTATATTACGGCAGAAGACGTTGGTACAACAGTGACAGATATGGATTTAATGCATGAGGAAACAAATTATGTAACGGGAATTTCTCCGGCTTTTGGTTCATCAGGAAACCCATCTCCAGTAACTGCTTACGGGGTATACCGTGGTATAAAAGCAGCGGCAAAAGAAGCCTTTGGATCTGATTCACTAGAGGAGCGTACTATTTCTGTACAAGGTTTAGGCAATGTAGCCTACAAGCTTTGCGAATATTTACATAATGAAGGTGCAAAACTTGTTGTTACAGATATTAATCAAGCGGCAATTGATCGAGTTGTGAATGATTTTGGTGCGACTGCTGTAGGACCAGAGGAAATCTATTCACAGGAAGTTGATATTTTCTCACCCTGTGCATTAGGAGCGATTTTAAATGATGAAACGATTCCGCAACTAAAAGCAAAGGTTATCGCAGGTTCTGCCAATAATCAGCTACAAGATTCTCGCCATGGTGATTATTTACATGAATTAGGGATAGTGTACGCACCTGATTATGTGATTAATGCGGGTGGCGTAATAAATGTAGCGGATGAATTATATGGATATAACCGTGAGCGTGCGATGAAGCGTGTGGAAGGTATTTATGATAGTATCGAAAAAATCTTCGAGATTTCTAAACGTGATGGCATTCCGACATATGTTGCGGCTAATCGTTTAGCAGAAGAACGTATCGCTCGAGTATCGAAGTCTCGTAGCCAATTTTTAAAAAATGAAAAAAATATTTTACACGGTCGTTAAAAACCGTTTATTCGTTTAAAGAAGTCGCATTGTCGACTTCTTCTAACTTTGTAGTAGCTTAATAGTTTAAATGACTATAAACGGCAAGGTCAGATCATTTTTCTTAGTACCAAAGGAACAAGAGTTTTCTCAAAAGGGGGAATCCATATGGCTCAAAATTATGATGTTGTCATTTTAGGCGGAGGTACAGGTGGCTATGTTGCAGCAATTCGAGCTGCACAGTTGGGCTTAAAAACAGCTATTGTTGAACGTGAGCGCCTAGGCGGAACATGCTTGCACAAAGGCTGTATACCGAGTAAGGCCTTACTTCGAAGCGCAGAAGTGTATCGTATGGCAAATAAAACAGCTGCTGAATATGGTGTTGATATTGAAGGCGCTACATTGCAATTCGACAAAGTGCAGATAAGAAAGCAAACGATTGTTGAGCAATTGAGCCAAGGTGTGAATACACTGATGAAAAAAGGCAAAATAGACGTTTATCAGGGAACAGGTCGAATTTTAGGTCCGTCCATTTTCTCACCAATGCCTGGCACTATTTCAGTTGAAATGAATAATGGCGATGAAAATGAAATGCTCGTTCCAACAAATGTGGTCATTGCCACCGGATCAAGGCCAAGAGGAATGGCAGGACTAACAATTGACGGTAAATATGTGATGAACTCTGATCATGCACTGGAAATGGAAAATTTGCCAAAGTCATTATTAATAGTTGGCGGAGGCGTTATTGGAATTGAATGGGCCTCTATGCTTTGTGATTTTGGGGTTTACGTAACGGTCATTGAATATGGGCCATCCATTTTACCTGCAGAGGATACGGATATTGTAAAAGAGGTAACTAAGCAGCTTGAAAAAAGAGGCGTCCGAATTGTGACGAACGCCCGCTTAGATACAGGGACTTTTAAAATTGAAAATGATAACGTTTTCATTTCTGCGAAAGTCGATGATAAGGATGAATTATTTGAGGCTGATAAAGTACTGCTTTGTGTTGGGCGTGAAGCAAATACACAAGATATTGGATTAGAAAATACAGAAATAAAAGTTGAAAATGGGTTTATCAAAGTCAATAATTCGTATCAAACGCAGGAATCACATATGTATGCCATTGGGGATGTTATCGGTGGCTTACAATTAGCTCATGTTGCTTCGCATGAAGGGTTGTCTGCGATTGAGCATATTGCAACGGGGGAAACAGAGGCGCTAAATGTTCTAAATGTACCAAAATGTGTGTATTCTTACCCTGAAGTTGCGAGTATTGGCTTAACAGAGAAGGCTGCTCGAGAGCAAGGTTATTCATTGAAAGTCGGTAAGTTTCCATTCAAGGCGATTGGAAAAGCGCTAGTTAATGGAGAGACAGATGGCTTTGTGAAAATGATTGCCGATGAAGAAACGAATGATATTTTAGGTATTCATATGGTAGGACCACATGTGACAGACTTAATTGGAGAAGCATCACTTGCTAAATTATTGGACGCAACGCCTTGGGAAATTAGTCAGGCTATTCATCCACATCCGTCACTAAATGAGGTACTAGCGGAATCAGCATTAGCAGTGGATAATCGCGCCATTCATTTTTAATTTAGTGAAAGTGAAACGTCGGGAAGGGGTGTTCGTATGCAAAGTGTTCAAATTAAGCATGAGGATTTAGGTTTATCAAAAGAAGATGTACTTGCAATGTTCGAAACGATGTTAATGGCGAGAAGGTTAGATGAACGCATGTGGTTATTAAACCGTTCTGGGAAAATTCCATTTGTTATTTCTTGTCAGGGACAGGAGGCAGCACAAGTAGGGGCAGCCTTTGCTCTTGATAATAATAGAGATTATATTGCACCCTACTATCGAGATATGGGAGTTGTTTTACATTTTGGCATGACACCAAGAGATTTGATGTTATCCGCATTTGCTAAAGCAGAGGATCCAAACTCGGGTGGGCGTCAAATGCCAGGTCACTTCGGGCATAAGAAAAATCGTATTCTAACAGGCTCATCGCCAGTTACTACACAAGTTCCGCACGCGGTAGGAGTTGCTCTAGCAGGCCGTCTACAAAAAGAAGATTTTATTACTTTTGTTACGCTAGGTGAAGGCTCTTCAAACCAAGGTGATTTCCATGAAGGTGCGAATTTCGCAGGAGTGCATAAGCTGCCAGTAATTATAATGGTAGAAAATAATCAATACGCAATTTCTGTGCCTGTAGAACGTCAATTAGGCTGTGCAAAAGTATCAGATCGCGGTATTGGCTATGGTATGCCAGGTGTTACTGTTGACGGGAAAAATCCGTTACAAGTTTATAAGGTTGTGAAAGAAGCAGCTGATCGCGCGCGTAGTGGTGAAGGTCCGAGTTTAATAGAAACAGTGACTTATCGCTTAACGGCCCATTCTTCGGATGATGATGATCGTCAATATCGAACTGCCGAGGATATAGCAGAAGGAAAGGCAAATGATCCAATTCTGTTGTTTGAAAAGTACCTAACGGATGTAGGCGTTATGACAGAAACACTACGTGCTGAAATAGAAGAACGTGTCATGGCAGAGGTGAATGAAGCAACAGATTATGCAGAAGCTGCTCCGTATGCAACACCAGAGCATGCTTTGAAATATGTATATGCACCAGCGGACGGAGGTGATATGTAATGGCAGTGATGTCTTATATTGATGCGATTACATTAGCGATGAAGGAAGAGATGGAACGTGATGAGCGTGTTTTTATTTTAGGAGAAGATGTTGGTCGCAAAGGCGGAGTTTTCAAAGCAACAGCAGGTCTTTACGAGCAATTTGGTGAACATCGTGTACTTGACACGCCTCTTGCCGAGAGTGCCATTGCGGGGGTTGGTATCGGTGCTGCGATGTATGGGATGCGCCCGATTGCCGAGATGCAATTCGCTGATTTCATCATGCCTGCCGTTAATCAAATTGTTTCTGAAGCAGCAAAAATCCGCTATCGTTCAAATAATGATTGGTCTTGCCCAATGGTTATACGTGCACCATTTGGTGGCGGGATTCATGGAGCGCTCTATCATTCGCAGTCTGTAGAGGCACTTTTTGCAGGAACACCAGGCTTGAAAATTGTTATTCCATCAACACCTTATGACGCAAAAGGCTTGTTAAAAGCAGCAATCCGCGATGAGGATCCAGTACTGTTTTTTGAGCATAAGCGTGCTTATCGACTCATTAAAGGGGAAGTACCTGTCGACGATTATACATTGCCTATTGGTAAGGCAGATGTGAAGCGGGAGGGGGAAGACGTTACTGTCATTTCGTATGGTTTAGCTGTCCATTTTGCATTACAAGCAGCAGAACGCCTAGCAGCAGACGGTATTTCAGCACATATTCTTGACCTACGCACAGTATATCCACTTGATAAAGAAGCGATCATTGAGGCGGCAAGTAAAACAGGTAAAGTTTTACTTGTTACTGAAGATAATAAAGAAGGGAGCATTATGAGTGAGGTTGCAGCAATTATTGCCGAGCATTGTTTATTTGAGCTCGATGCACCAATTCAGCGCCTTGCAGGACCAGATGTTCCAGCTATGCCATATGCACCAACGATGGAAAAATATTTTATGATCAATCCGGATAAAGTTGAGCGTGCAATGAGAGAACTTGCAGCATTCTAATATAAAAGGTTCATCCACTCATGTGGTAAATAGAAGCTTTGAAAAGCTAAAATAGCTGTGATTGTTTATCTACGCGTCATAGCCTAAAGCTTATTCATTCACAGATATTTCAAGACTCTTCATCAAAAGTTCAGGATGACATTTCTGAAAACGTTATGTCGTGGCTATACAAGCCGGAACGGAAATCAACCCCCACTTTATGGTGATGAGTATTTTATAAATATGATAGTAATTTGATAGATCCAATTACACCTAGGCATAATATTGATGGGAGGAATAGATGATGGCTATTCAAAATATTACAATGCCACAGCTCGGCGAAAGTGTAACAGAAGGTACGATTGAAAAATGGCTTGTTAAGCCAGGTGATACGGTAAAAAAATATGATCCATTAGCAGAAGTTGTAACAGATAAAGTAAATGCAGAAATCCCGTCTTCTTTTGAAGGAGTCATTACAGAGCTACTTGTAGAGGAAGGGCAAACGTTACCAGTAGGTGCAGTCGTTTGTTCCATTGAAATAGCAGGTGACAGTGAGTTACCTCCTCCTCCTCCTCCGAAAAAATCAGCGGTCAGTACGGCAATTTTAAATGCAGGTGTACAAAAGAAACAGGAGACGCAACAGCCAACTACAGCTACAAAAGCATCGCAAAAAACAGTTCGACAGGATAAAGTGCGTTATTCACCAGCTGTTCTCCGACTTGCAAAAGAGTATGAAATTGCCCTTGATAAAATCACAGGTACTGGTGAAGGGGGACGTATAACAAGAAAAGACTTAATGCAACTGATTGAGGCAGGAAATGTGCCAACTTCTCTAGTGGAAACACCTTCTGCAATCGATTCGGCCGTACCACAGTCAGTACCTGTTGTAGCACCAACATCACAGGAGAATACGAAACTAGCCACATCTGTACAACCAATTCAAGTAGGCGATATTGAAATTCCGGTCACAAAAGTACGCCGTGCGATCGCCAATAATATGGTACGGAGCGTTCATGAAGTGCCACATGCATGGATGATGATGGAAGTAGATGTTACGGATTTAGTAGCATATCGTGATAACATCAAGACAGAGTTTAAACAAAAAGAAGGCTTTAATATTACGTATTTTGCTTTCTTCGTAAAAGCAGTTGCTCAAGCTCTAAAGGAATTCCCAATGATGAATTCCATGTGGGCAGAAGATAAAATTATCCAAAAACATGACATAAATATTTCCATTGCAGTCGCAACAGATGATGCATTATTCGTTCCTGTTATAAAACACGCTGATGAAAAATCAATTAAAGGTATTGCTAAAGAAATTAATGAGCTCGCAGTGAAAGTTCGTGCAGGAAAACTGACGATGGATGATATACAAGGTGGTACATTTACGGTTAATAATACAGGTGCATTCGGCTCTGTACAGTCGATGGGCATCATTAAATATCCACAAGCGGCTATTTTGCAAGTGGAAAGTATTGTAAAAAAACCGGTAGTTTTACCTGGTGGAATGTTCGCTGCACGAGATATTGTGAATTTATGTTTATCTTTAGATCATCGCGTTCTTGATGGACTTGTCTGTGGTAAATTCCTAAGTAGAGTAAAAGAAATACTCGAAAATACAAATAAATCTTCAACGTCAGTCTACTGATGACTTCTCGGAAACCTGTTATATAACGGTTTCCGATTTTTTTTTGCTTTCCGAGTCGCAATTTGTCATGTAGAATAACAAATAGAAACTACTAAGGGGGGAAGCTGATTAAGCGTCCGCATGTCAAACAACATGAAAAATATTGAATTTGAAAAGCCGTCCTATTCAGAATGGCAAGATGCAGCAATCAAGGCTTTAAAAGGGAAACCATTCGAGTCTCTTTTAACGAAAACGAGTGAAGGTATTACATTAGAACCTCTTTATACCCAAGAAAGTTTAGTAGCAAAACTTGGTGAAGAACTTGATAAACAAGTTGCTACAATCCGTTCCCTACAAAATAATGAAGCATTTCAAGTGGCACAGCAAATATATGCTGATACTAGTGAAGCATTTTTTGCACAGCTGGATGATAGCTTAGCTCGAGGCAATGAAGTAGTAACAATTGATAGCCGTGTAAATTTCGAATGGACTGAAGAAGTATTGGTACAATTAGGGACTTATTTCTCAGAATATTCGTTTAAAATTGCGGTTGAAAATTCAAATGATCCATTATTAGCAGTGTTCGACAAAATAGCAGTTAATCAGCGAGAAACTGTCAAAGGTTTCATCGTATCTAAAAATCCTATCTCTTTAAATAATTTCCCGAGCGTGCGCTCAATCGGTGCGGATACGACGGTTTATCATAATGAAGGCGCAAATGCTGTGCAAGAATTAGCCTATGCACTTGCATTAGCCGCAAAATACGCAAAACAAGAAGAAAGCTTTGAAGCGTTCGCGAAGAAATTTTATGTATCTTTTGCAGTCGATACACAGTTCTTTACAGAGATTGCAAAACTCCGTGCTTTTAAAGTACTTTGGAAAGCGTTCTCATCCGCTTATGGAGTATCTAAAAGCGTAAAAGTTCCAACTATTGCTGAAACATCATTAAGAAGCTTCTCTAAGCTGGATGTTTATGTAAACTTATTACGTTCAGCGAATGAAGCTCTTTCTGGCTTAATTGGCGGTGCGGATGTCTTTACAGTTCACCCTCATGATGCATTAACGAAGCCAACCGATCAATCGGTTCGTATTGCACGAAATGTATCGTTAATCTTAAAAGAAGAAACAAATGTTTTAAAAGTTATAGACCCAGCTGGTGGTTCTTACTTTATTGAGTCATTAACAGCAGATTTTGTGAAGGAAGCTTGGGCATTATTCCTAGAAATTGAAGCAGCTGGAGGTATTGACGCTTACACTGCATCAGGAAAGCTTACGGAGGAACTAGAAAAATCCTATGAAGCTCGTATCAAAGCGGTACAAACGCGTAAGCAATCATTAATAGGTACAAATATTTATGCTAATCCAGCAGATGTACTTGAAAGCGAAACAAACCCAGTGTTTGCAGAAATTAAGCGAATTGCTATACCTTTTGAGCAATTACGTGCGGTAATGACTACGGCAAATGTGAAAACGGGAATCTTATCATTAGGTACACTTAAAAGTTCAAAACCACGTGCTGATTTCGTGTCAGGTTTCTTAAACACTGTAGGGCTAGTACCAGAAAAAAGCGAACCAGTTGCTACAGCTGAAGAAGCATTAGCTTGGTTAAACGCTACAGAAGCAACATATGTAGTAATTGCAGGTAATGATGACGATACAAAAGAATTAGTACCAGCAATTTTAGCGGGCAAACCAGCTAACGTAATTGTTGACGTTGCCGGTAAATTTAAAGACGAAGAAGAAGCTTGGTTAGCAAATGGCTTAAACGGCTTTATTTTCGCAGGACAGAACATCATCGAAAAATTAAATTCAGTGTTCGCTAGCATGAAGGAGGTCCAACGATGAGCAAGCCAAATTTTAGTGCAGTTGAAATCGAAAAAGTTTTAGCAGTCGAAGCGCCTCAAGCGTCAGAAGAAAAATTTATGACTAATGAAGGTATCGAGATTAAAGATGTATACACAAAAGAAGATATTAAAGAGGCAAAACATTTAAACGATGTAGCGGGTATAGCGCCAAATACACGCGGTCCATACCCTACTATGTATGTTGCTCGTCCTTGGACTGTTCGCCAATATGCTGGTTTCTCAACAGCTGAAGAATCAAATGCATTCTACAAACGTAATCTAGCGATGGGTCAAAAAGGTCTTTCTGTTGCCTTTGACTTAGCAACTCACCGTGGCTATGACTCAGATCATCCTCGTGTAACAGGGGATGTTGGTAAAGCTGGTGTTGCGATTGACTCTGTAGAAGATATGAAGATTTTATTTGATCAAATTCCTTTGGATCAAATGTCAGTTTCTATGACAATGAATGGTGCTGTATTACCAATTCTTGCATTCTATATCGTTGCTGCTGAAGAGCAAGGCGTTACACCAGACCAATTAGCGGGTACCATTCAAAACGATATTTTAAAAGAATACATGGTTCGTAACACATATATTTATCCACCAGCAATGTCTATGAAAATTATTGCAGATATTTTTGAATATACAGCGAAATTTATGCCGAAATTTAACTCAATTTCCATCTCTGGTTACCATATTCAAGAAGCGGGCGCAACAAATGACATCGAACTTGCTTATACACTAGCAGATGGTCTTGAATATGTTCGTACTGGGCTAAAAGCTGGAATCGATATTGATGCCTTTGCTCCTCGTCTATCATTCTTCTGGGCAATTGGTATGAATTATTATATGGAAGTTGCAAAAATGCGTGCTGCGCGCCGAATTTGGGCACAAATGATGTCAACGTTTAATCCGAAAAACCCTAAGACATTAGCACTTCGTACACACTCACAAACATCTGGTTGGTCTTTAACAGAGCAAGATCCATTTAATAATGTTGCACGTACACTATTCGAAGCGAATGCGTCTTCAATGGGGCATACGCAATCTCTTCACACAAATGCACTTGATGAAGCGATTGCTCTACCAACTGATTTCTCTGCACGTATTGCACGTAATACCCAGCTGTTCCTACAAGAAGAAACGGCAATGACAAAAGTTATTGATCCTTGGGGCGGTTCATACTATGTGGAAAAATTAACAGACGAAATTACAAAATCTGCATGGGCATTAATTGAAGAAATCGAAGAACTAGGCGGTATGGCAAAAGCAATAGAAACAGGTCTTCCAAAAATGAAAGTCGAAGAGGCTGCAGCAAAACGTCAAGCGAAAATCGACTCTAAAACAGAAACAATCGTAGGTGTAAATAAATATCGTCTAGAGAAAGAAGAACCGATCGACATTCTCGACATTGATAATACATTAGTTCGTCAAAAGCAAATTGAACGTTTAGAAGCAATGAAGGCAGCTCGTGATGAAGCAGAAGTACAAAAGCATCTAGCTCGATTAACGAAAGCCGCGCAAGATGGTGAAGAAAACTTATTAGCGATAGCTGTAGATGCAGCCCGTGCTCGTGCTTCTTTAGGTGAAATTTCTGATGCAATCGAAGTTGTTTCGGGTCGCCATAAAGCAGTTATTCGTTCAATCTCTGGCGTTTACTCTGCAAACTTCTCAGATGAGGAGCAAATTGCTGAAATGAAACAAATGACAGAGGAGTTCCTTGAAAACGAAGGTCGTCGCCCACGTATTTTAGTGGCGAAAATGGGACAAGATGGACATGACCGTGGTGCGAAGGTTGTGGCAACAGGGTATGCTGACTTAGGCTTTGATGTAGATATTTCACCACTATTTATGACACCTGCAGAAGCAGCTCAAATGGCTGTGGAAAATGATGTTCATGTCATTGGTGTATCATCATTAGCAGCTGGTCATAAAACGCTTGTTCCTGAATTAGTAGCAGAGTTAGAAAAACTGGGCCGCGAAGATATCATTATTATTGTTGGAGGTGTTATTCCAGCACAAGATTATGAATTCCTTTATGAAGCTGGCGCAGTAGCGATATTTGGCCCTGGTACAGTTATTCCTGTATCGGCACAAAAGATTATTGAAGAGATTTATAAACGTTTAGGCTATGAGGAAGTGTCTGAATAATGGACAAAAACAAAGGAATGCCTGAAAGTGCGCTATTTGTTATAGACGGAGTAGAGGCAACTCACGACGGGATGCAATATGGTACACCGAAAAAATTCCGTAAGAAAAAAGCAGACAATTTAAACATTCAGGAGCTTGCACAAGAAGTGCGTGCAAGCTCTCGTACACACTTGTCAAAAGCTATTACGCTCATAGAAAGTTCAAATGCTACACATAAAGTGCAAGCACAAGAACTTCTTCAAGAGCTTCTACCACATACAGGAAACAGTGTCCGTATTGGGATCACAGGCGTTCCTGGTGCCGGAAAGAGTTCGTTTATTGAGGCTTTCGGAACGATGCTTTGTGAGATGGGGAAAAAAGTGGCAGTTCTTGCGATTGATCCAAGCTCTTCTTTATCAGGAGGAAGTATATTAGGTGATAAGACTCGAATGGAGGAGCTCGTGAAAAAGCCTAATGCATTTGTTCGTCCCTCTCCATCGGCTGGTACCCTAGGGGGTGTTCATAAGAAGACACGTGAAACGATGCTTGTTTGTGAAGCGGCTGGCTACGATGTCATTTTAATAGAAACAGTCGGTGTTGGACAAAGTGAAACGTATGTCCGGGGTATGGTTGATTTCTTCTTGCTGTTAGTTTTAACAGGTGCCGGGGACGAGCTACAAGGCATGAAAAAGGGCATTATGGAATTAGCGGATGCCATTGTTGTTCATAAGGCTGATGGTGATAATGTTCGTCTTGCTAAAAAAACGGTATCTGAGTATAAGCAAATTTTACATTTCTTACAGCCGGCAACCCCAGGATGGATGTCCACAGCAATGCCGGTAAGCTCATGGGAAAAACGTGGTCTCGACAATGTCTGGCGTACAATAGGGGAGTTCAGACAAATTGTTGAGGCAAATAATTACTGGTCAATTAGACGCCAAAATCAGACGAAAGATTGGTTCCAATCGATGATTACCGACCATTTAATCGATATGTTTTATGGTAATCCAGAACGTAAAGCACAGGTACAACTTTTAGAACGTCAAATTTTAAATGGACAGTTGACAGTCACACAAGGTGTAGATCGTTTGTTTAGCGACGAACAATCATAGAAATAATATTACCTTTGTTATGAGCAACTAGGTGCACAAATTCGTCACTAACTGCTATGATAGGAGATGTATATGCGCCAATATCTAAAGCTATTAGTTTAAGATGACGCGAACTTGAAAGGAGCTTATCGCTATATGAATATGGATTACGATTTATTTATGCAAGAAATTTTAAAAACAGCACGTGCAGAAATTGAGGGTGCTGGTTATGAGCAGCTTCGCACGCCAGAAGCTGTTGAAGAGGCGTTTGCTCGTCCAGGTACAACTTTAGTCATGGTAAACTCAGTATGTGGCTGTGCAGGAGGTATCGCACGTCCAGCAGCAGCACAATGCGTACATTACGATAAACGTCCAGACCATCTTGTAACGGTATTTGCTGGTCAAGATAAAGAAGCAACTGCAGCTGCTCGTTATCACTTCGGTGAAGATCATTTACCATCTTCTCCATCATTTGTGTTATTAAAGGATGGACAAGTAGTAGCAGAAGTTGGACGCTATGAAATTGAGGGACATGACCCAATGTCAGTAGTAACAAACTTACAAGCAAACTTTGAGGAATATTGCGACGAACTTTAATTTTAATCAATTAAAGAAAAGCTATTCATTTAGCAGAAAACTCCGCAGGCTATAAAATGTCTGCGGAGTGTTACTACTAAAAAATTCTCCGAATTAGCATCGCTTTCTCCACGGATTTCAGTAGAATTGCATTTAGAATTTTTGTAATATTGGCTAAATGATTAGCTTATAGTTTTCTTTAAATTGAATAAAATAAGTAGAGTACTAAAAGATAGGAGGCAGTCGACTTGAAGAAGTTTTCAATCGGCTATCGTACATTAAAAACGGCCTTTGGTGCAGCAATCGCTATTGCCATTGCCCAATACTTTGAATTAGCTTCTTATGCATCTGCTGGTATTCTAACAATATTATGTGTACAGCCAACGAAGAAAAAATCTCTTCATGCTGCTTATACACGATTCGTCGCAAGTATTATCGGTATGCTTTATGCATTTTTGAGCTTTGAGCTATTTTCCTATCATCCGCTTACATTAGCAGGTATGCTGATCGTTTTCATACCAACAATTGTATCATTGAAGGTTGCAGATGGTTTTGTTTCTAGTGCAGTAATTATCATGCATATTTATGCAGCCAAAAGCTTTTCATTGGCACTAGTTTCTAATGAATTCGCATTAATGGCAATTGGATATGGTACGGGAATAGCTATAAATATGTATATGCCAGACATTCAAAAGGAATTAAATTACTATAGAGTTAAAATTGAGGAGCTTTATAGTAAGATTTTTTTAGAAATTGCCAACTATTTAAGAGAAGGCGATACATTGTGGAATGGGCAGGAAATTATTGACGCCATTAAAGTGTTAAATAGTGCAAAATCCCTAGCGTTTAAAGATGTTGAAAATCATTTTACGAGACGTGAAAATGACTACTACGTATATTTTGATATGCGTGAACAGCAGCTAGAAATTATCGATAGGGTTCTTCCGAAAATAACGGCACTTCCTGTTATAGTACAAGAGGCAGTAATCGTCGCTGACTTTTTAAAAGACCTCGGTGAGCATGTTCATTCAGGAAATACGGCTAGTCATTTTAGGGAGAAGTTAGAGCAGGTAAAGTTAGATTTCGCCCAATTACCTTTGCCGAAAAATCATGAGCAATTTTTAGCACAAGCGGCTCTCTATCAATTTATTGAGGAAATGGATCGCTATTTAGAAATTAAGCAGTCTTTTAAGGGTTTAAAGGTAAAGAAAGAGCGCCCGCAGTAATGCGGACGCCTAGCTTTCCATTACACTAGCATTGATAAGCCGAATGCTAGAGATGAAATTACCATGATTGCTATCATCGTATAAACGACAATTTTTTGAAATTTTTTATTACTCATATGCTCGTTCGCTCCTTCTTTTCTTATAAATAGTTTAGCAAATCTGAAAAATTTCTCAAGTAGTAGAGTTTTGACGAAAAAGTCTGTAAAATAGATTATGTACCATAACAGAAGGAGATGTCACCATGGAGAGAGTAGATCATATTGGGATTGCAGTCCGCGATCTTAATGAACGCATTACATATTATACAGAAACTTTAGGCCTAAAGCTGCTGAAAGTGGAAGAAGTAGAATCTCAACAGGTTCGTGTTGCATTCATTGATGCGGGTAATGTAAAAATTGAGTTATTAGAACCGATGAGTGAAAAAAGTACTATTCACGGATACATCGAAAAACGTGGAGAAGGTATCCATCATGTAGCTTTCGGTGTAACAGGTATTCGTGAGCGAATGGCTGAGCTTCGTGAAAAAGGCGTCCGTCTTTTATCTGAAGAGCCAGGACCAGGTGCTGGTGGTGCAGAAGTTGCTTTCATGCATCCGAAATCATCTTTCGGTGTGTTATATGAATTATGCGATAAAAGTGGAAAAGGGGATAAGTGATCAGTATGGATATGTTCGACAAAATTAATGACTTGTATGACCGTAAGACAGTAATTGAACTTGGTGGCGGCTATGAGCGCATCGAGAAGCAACATGATAAAGGCAAATTAACTGCTCGTGAGCGTATTGAATTATTACTAGACGAAGGTACATTTTTCGAGATCAACCCATTCATTACACACCGTACAGTAGACTTTGGCATGGACAAGATGGAAGGTCCTGGTGATGGTGTAGTAACTGGTTTCGGTAAAATTAATGGACGTCCAGTATACTTATTCTCTCAAGATTTCACAGTATTTGGTGGAGCACTTGGTGAAATGCACGCAAAAAAAATGGCAACAGTGATGGATTTAGCTGCAAAAAATGGTACACCATTTATCGGTATTAATGATTCAGGTGGCGCTCGTATTCAAGAGGGTGTACTTTCACTTGATGGTTATGGTCATATTTTCTATCGTAATGCAATCTACTCTGGGGTAATTCCTCAAATCTCAGTTATCATGGGACCATGTGCTGGTGGGGCGGTATATTCTCCAGCAATTACAGACTTCATTCTAATGGTTGATAAGACATCTCAAATGTTTATTACAGGACCGAAAGTTATTGAAACAGTAACAGGTGAAAAAATCTCTGCTGAAGATTTAGGTGGTTCAAAAGTAAACAACGCTGTAAGTGGTAATGCACACTTCCGCGCACCATCTGAAGAAGAAGCTATTGATCAAATTAAGAAGCTATTAAGCTACTTACCACAAAATAATAAAGAAAAAGCTCCTCGTCAGGCACGTCCAGAGGGTGATGACTATCGTCCGGAAATCGTGGATACTGTACCGATCGAAACAACTCGTCCTTATGATGTACGGAAAGTAGTCGAGCAAATAGTGGACGAAGGCTCATTTATGGAAGTTCATGCAGAATTTGCGAAAAACGTTGTAGTTGGTTTTGCGCGTATTGCTGGTGAATCAGTTGGTCTTGTGTGTAACCAACCTAAAGTATTAGCTGGTGGGTTAGATATTGACTCTTCAGACAAGGCTGCTCGTTTTATTCGTACTTGTGATGCTTATAATATACCAATTATCACATTTGAAGACGTTTCTGGTTTCTTCCCAGGCGTTAAACAAGAGCATGGCGGTATCATTCGTCACGGAGCGAAAATCCTTTATGCATACTCAGAAGCAACTGTACCAAAAATTACAGTGATTCTGCGTAAAGCATATGGTGGTGCGTACGTTGCCCTTAACTCTAAATCAATTGGGGCAGACTTAGTATTTGCTTGGCCTAACGCAGAAATTGCTGTTATGGGTGCGGCAGGTGCAGCTAACATTATCTTCGCGCGTGAAATTGCAAAATCGGAAGATCCAGAAGCAACACGTGCAGCGAAAATTGAAGAATATAAAGAAAAATTCGCAAACCCATACGTGGCAGCATCTCGCGGTATGGTAGACGATGTTATCGACCCACGTGATACACGTATTAAGCTAATTCAAGGGCTAGATATGTTATCGAACAAACATGAAACACGTCCAGAGAAAAAGCACGGAAACATTCCTCTATAAAAATTGTACTAGCCTAGTATCCTTTGGGATTTCTAGGCTTTCTTTTTACGAACATTTGATAATAAAAGATTTATTGAAATAACAGATAATTGAAACATTTCCTGTTTTCATTCGTACATATATAAGAGGAGTTGAGATGGATGGAATGGAAAAAATTACAAAAAGAGCAAGAAATGATTCATGCACAATTAAGAACTGCTAGTAGGTTAAGTGAACAAAAGGATTTAATTGAAAGGCAAATCGAGCGTGCACAACAGGAAATTTACAAACATTCTAAAGCACTCAATCAAATTCGTTTGAAACTCGATAAGTTAGAAGGTTTTTCTTTTATGAATATGATTCGTACGTGGGCAGGGCAACAAGATGAGCTACGTGCAGAAAAAATTGATGAAGCAGCTATTCTTGAATTGAAAATAAATGAAGCAAAGAAGATGGAACTTGATTTGACAGATGATTTACGGCACATAAACACTAAACTTACTCAAATTAACGAACAAGAGTTGCATGAAGTTTTAAAGCAATTAAATGCTAAAAAGAAAGGCTATTTACAAATACATGAGCCTGAACAGGCAAAAAGGCTTGAACAATTAGCGCACGAAGAAATGTTAACGAAACAACTTATTTTAGAGATAGGGGAAGCGGAAGAAGCTGGTGAAGCAGCGCTTACTAAGCTTGGACAAGCTGCAGAGTCCTTGCATTCTGCAAGTGGTTACTCGGCATGGGATACGTTTTTTGGTGGGGGTCTCATTGCTACACATTTAAAGCATGATGCACTTGATGAGTCCGAAAATTATCTTCATAATGCTCAAATTGCATTACAGCGCTTCCAAAACGAACTACTGGATGTACAAGATATGTCAACGAAATCGTTAGCAGTTGAAACAGATGGATTTGTAAAATTTGCGGACTATTTCTTTGATGATATTTTTTCAGCTTGGTCTGTCCATTCTAAAATATCTACCGCAAGAGAGCAGGTTTCTCGTGTACAAGATGATGTCCATAATACGATCTTGCGTCTACAGGATAAACATAATAAGGCAGATGGCTATTTGCAGTCCCTACATAAAGAAACAGAAGCGATTTTTCAAAGTAATCTGTGAAAAGACTCTCCCTTTAACGGTAAATTAGTAATAACATAAAAAGCAGAAAAAAACGCTCAATACTCTGAGCGTTTTTTTTTGTAAAGCCCCCACGAAGGTTATTAAGTATCTCCGTAGTATTCTGCAAAATGCAAAAATCCAAATTTCCTAACAAGAAAGTTTCTTAATTCGCCATGAGTAGCTTTTTCGATTGGAGGATTTGTTAGGGTGTAGGCTTTGGCATTTAATGCAGCAAATTTATCTTTATCTACTGCATTATGTTCTTTATCTTCAATAATCCCTGAAGAAATTGCGACTTTTGGATAGCCCATTAAAAATATATGTGTTCTTAATGCCATACTTGGTGTCGAATGCAACAATATCATTACAACCAACAAAGAAACAATAATTATCACTTTTTTCTTCAAGTCACCGCTCCCCAAAATTGACGTGAATAATCTATAAAATATTTTAACATAAATTTTCCATTTATCTTCCTAGTTAGCTAAAAATTACCCGTCTATAATTTGTGAATTGAATGGAACAGGATAATTATTGCCATCAATTGAAAAACAATGTAATCGTTTTATTTTACCAAACGCAGCAGTATGCTAAAATATAGAAGATAACTATGACGTGGATAAACACGTAAACTAAGGGAGTCCTACAACATGACAAGTCGTTTAGTAGAAGAGTTTTTTGAGCTCGTACAAATCGATTCAGAAACAAAACATGAAGAAGTGATTGCGCCGATTTTAATCGACAAATTAACAGCACTTGGTTTTACAGTAGAACAAGATGATGCACATACTCGTAACGGGCATGGAGCAGGTAATATACTTGCTACGCTAAAGGGTTCATTAGATATTGACCCAATTTATTTTACTTCTCATATGGATACAGTTGTCCCAGGTAAAGGGATTAAACCATCTCTTCGTGAAGATGGCTATATCGTTTCAGATGGTACAACGATTTTAGGTGCGGATGACAAAGCAGGTCTTGCCGCATTATTTGAAATGGCTAAACGCTTAAAAGAGCAAAATATTGAACATGGTGATATTGAATTTATTATTACAGCTGGCGAGGAAAGTGGGCTCGTTGGCGCTAAAGAGTTAGATCCCTCTAAAATTAAAGCGAAATACGGCTTTGCTGTAGACAGTGATGGCAAAGTAGGAGGCATTGTAACAGCGGCTCCATTCCAAGCAAAAATTGCTGTTAAAATAATTGGGAAAACAGCACACGCTGGTGTCGCGCCAGAAAAAGGAGTGTCTGCGATTACGGTTGCTTCCAAATGTATTGCACAAATGAAGCTAGGTCGATTAGATGAAGAAACAACAGCTAATATTGGTCGCTTTGAGGGTGGTCAGGCAACAAATATTGTCTGTGACGAAGTAACGATTCTTGCGGAGGCTCGTTCGATCGACAAAGCGAAGCTAGATGCCCAAACGAAGCATATGCAGGAGACGTTCGAGCAAGTAGCGGCTTCTTTAGGTGCGAAGGCTGAAGTTGAAGTGAAGCTAATGTATCCTGGATTCCGTGTAACAGAATCAGATAAAGTTGTGCAAGTGGCAATGGCAGCTGTACACAACATCGATCGTACACCAAAGCTTGGTATTTCAGGCGGAGGTTCCGATGCCAATGTTATTGCGGGCTTCGGCATCCCTACAGTAAATCTTTCTGTTGGATACGAGGACATTCATACAACAAATGAAAAAATCCCAGTCGAAGAATTAGAAAAATTAGCGGATTTACTTGTTGAAATCATTAAAGAGTCTGCGAAAAAATAACTACAAAAATCGAGGATGTGACCGCATGGAAAGTGTAAAGGCAGTAGTTTTTGCTTGTGGTACAGAGGAATACGCAGTACCCGTGGAACAAGCGATTTCGATTGAAAAGTTAGAGCAAGTAACACCGATTCCTCACTTGCCTAATTATCTTCTAGGCTTCACAAGAATTCGTGGCGAGCTTGTCCCTGTGCTTGATTTTGAGCGTATTCTTTATAATCGTTCTTCTAATGCTACAACAGCACGAATTATAGTATTGAACACGGATGTTGTAAATTATGGATTACTTGTTACAGAAGCTCGTGAAATTCTTGATTTTGATGAGTCGGTATTAAAGCAAATGGGACTTGTTAATTATTCTAAAACACGCTATTTTACAGCTGTGGCTAATCTTGAAAATCGTATGATCACCTACGTTGACCCGAAGATACTTGTGAATTCATTAGAAGGTATACGTGAAATAATAAATTATTTACACAAAATGCTTGAAAATGAAAAAGAAAACGTAGAGGCATAAGTTTTTGTATGATTAATATTTCATAGTTAATATTGGGGACAGAATTACATATATGTGATTCTGTCTTTCTTTTTGCCGAATATTAAGCTTATCACCAAAACGTGTCGTTGATTTTCGTTCTGACTAGCTCTTCTATCCACGATTTTTCAATCGCTACAAGTTAGTAACATAAATTACTTATTTCTAATATAGTAAAAATAACCTGTGTTCATATGTACATATTTGAAAGTTATCAATAGAATTATGCGATTTACCTACTGACATATCCATACTAACATCGTATTATGTATGGTAAGAAAACTACTGTAAAAGGCAAACTTCACCGAAAGGGAAGGACGCAAAGCCATGAGTCTAAACACTATTTTAGTGCATGATTGTCAGGTTGCCAGGTTCTGTTCTATGAGCCTCGGCCAATAGAATGGAGATGTAATATATGGGAAGTCATTCACTATCAAAAGCAATCATTGTTTTTATTGTAGCAATTGTAAGCACGCTAGGATTAACAATGGGAAAGGTAGACGCAATGGCCATGCAGGATAGGGCTACTTGGTTATGGGACACGACAAAGATTGTTGAAGGTGAATCAGGAGTACTTTCATTTTTAGAAAGCAAACAAGTTAATAAATTATATTTACAAATTAATAGTGATATAGCAAGTAATTATTACAAAAGTTTTATCGATAAAGCAACGGCAAAAGGGATAAAAGTATATGCGTTAGATGGTTCTGCAAGTTGGGTTTCAGCAGAGGGCTTTAAAATGCAGGATCAGCTATTTGATTGGTTACAAACATATAATGAAAATGCAGCAGCAACAGAGCAATTTTCTGGCGTTCATCTTGATGTAGAGCCCTATTTAAATAGTGGCTGGAGCTCGAACCAAGCGAAAACGATTGAATCCTATCAAGCGCTTGTTACTAGAGCGCAAGGGGATACCGACCGATTACTATTGCCATTGGAAGTTGATATGCCATTTTGGTTTGATGAAATTACTTACAAAAACCAATTCGGTAATGGTTTATTAGCTGACTGGGTAATTGACCAAGTAGAAAGTGTTTCAATAATGGCTTATCGAGATGCTGCTATAGACATTATTAATATCGTTGAACATGAAATTAATTATGCAAAAAAAGTAAAAAAGTCGATTGTTATTGGTGTGGAAACAGGAGCCACTGATGAAGGGAATAATATTACCTTCTATGATGATGGAGAAGCCTATATGAACAAACAGTTAGCACAAGTTCATCAACATTATGCCAATAAAAAAAGTTATAATGGTTTTGCCATTCATCATGTTGATAGTTGGATGAATATGCAGCCGTAAAAAATCCTCTCCAGCATTAAGTTGGAGAGGATTTTCTTTGCCTTATGAAAGTCGGCCGCTATAGTCTTCGAATTTAAATTCACGAATGACTTTAATGCATTCTTCATCGTTATAAGAAACGATTGATGGAAGATTTACGCCATTAAACATATGATTTTTCACCATTGAGTAATGTGCCATATCTGTAAATACTAGACGATCGCCTGGTTGTAAAGGCTGTTCAAATGAATAATCACCAATTACATCACCAGCCAGACAAGTAAGCCCGCCTAGACGATATGTGTAAGCTAGCTCATTTGGTTGACCAGAGCCAATAATCATTGGGCGGTATGGCATTTCTAGAACATCTGGCATATGGCAAGTTGCCGAGGTATCTAAAATTGCTAGGTCCATACCGTTTTTCTGTACATCGAGAACAGTTGCTACTAAATAGCCTGTATTAAGTGCAACAGCTTCACCTGGCTCTAAATAGACGAGAAGGTTATACTTGTCTTGAATGTAATTAATAATGTTCACAAGCTTTTCTACATCATAATCCTCACGATTGATATGGTGACCTCCACCAAAGTTTAACCATGTCATTTGATGTAAAACATCACCAAATTTTTCTTCGACAACTTGTATAATACGCTCTAACGTATCTGAGTTTTGCTCACACATTGCATGGAAGTGTAAGCCATCGATACCGTCAAGCTGTGACTTGTCGAAGTTGGCTAATGTTGTGCCAAGACGAGAATTCGTGTAGCAAGGGTCGTAAAGTGCTGTTTCGATTTCAGAGTACTCAGGATTAATACGAATACCGCATTCAATTGTTTTACTAGCAGACTTTACTTGGTCCTTATATTGATTCCATTGGTTAAATGAATTAAACACAATATGATCAACATAGCCAAGAAGCTCGTCCATTTCATGTTCGATGTAAGCTGGTGCATAGACATGAACTTCTTTGCCCATTTTTTCATAGCCGAGTCGAGCTTCAAATAATGAGCTAGACGTAATCCCTGCTAAATATTCACCTACTAATGGGAATGTTGAATGCATTGAAAACCCTTTTAAGGCAAGTAAAATGCGGCAACCTGTGCGATCTTGAATTGATTTTAAAAGTTCTAGATTTTTTGTTAATAATCGTTCATCCACTACGTAAGAGGGGGATGGAACTTTTGAGAAATCAATTGGCTTCATCGACTTAATTCCTTTGCATCTAACTCTAGGTCAAGTAATTCTGGGTTATGGCTTTCTTGCCATGGTAGACCCCATTTATTTAGTGCATCCATGAATGGATCTGGATTGAAATCTTCGACATTCCAAACGCCAGGTTTACGCCATTGACCGTTCATCACAAGCATTGCACCAATCATTGCTGGTACACCTGTTGTGTAGGAAATTGCCTGTGAACCAACCTCGTTATAGCATTCCTCGTGGTCACACACATTGTAGACATAATATGTTTTTTCTTTACCATCTTTTAGACCGCGAATGATACAACCGATATTCGTTTTTCCTTTTGTACGTGGTCCAAGTGATGCTGGATCAGGTAGTACAGCTTTCAGGAAGTGAATTGGTTGAATCATTTGTCCTTCAAATTCAATCGGCTCAATAGAAGTCATACCAACATTCTCTAATACTTTTAAATGTGTTAAGTATTTTTCAGAGAATGTCATCCAGAAGCGGATTTGCTTTAAGCCTTTAATATTTTTAGCAAGTGACTCTAGTTCTTCATGGTATAAAAGATAAATATCTTTTGGTCCGATTTCTGGTAAGTTATAAACCTCTTTTTTCTCAAGTGGTGCAGTTTCAATCCACTCGCCTTCTTTCCAGTAACGACCATTCGCAGTAATTTCACGAATGTTGATTTCTGGGTTGAAGTTTGTAGCGAAATGGTAACCGTGGTCACCGGCATTTGCATCCACAATATCTATGTAGTGGATTTCGTCAAATTCATGTTTTTGTGCATGAGCTGTAAAAACGCCCGTTACACCTGGATCAAAACCGCTACCAAGTAAAGCAGTTAAACCAGCTTTTTCGAACTTCTCTTTATAAGCCCATTGCCATTTATATTCAAATTTTGCCGTTTCAGGTGGCTCGTAGTTTGCAGTATCCACATAGTGTACACCTGTCGCTAAGCAAGCATCCATAATCGTTAAGTCTTGATAAGGTAGTGCTACATTAATAACAACTTCTGGCCCGAAGGCTTTAATTAGCTCAATAACCTCTTCCGTATTGTCTGCGTCTACCTGTGCGGTATGAATCTTTGTTTTTCCGCCATCTAGTTTTTCTTTTAGAGCGTCACATTTTGAAACAGTTCTACTTGCGATACAAATCTCCTCAAACACGTCCGAATTTTGAACACACTTGTGTACCACAACGCTGGCTACTCCGCCAGCTCCTATAATCAATGCTTTACCCAATTGTCTACCCCCAAATTCATATAAGTATTGTCAAACAAGCTGATTATACAGAAAATTGAATTACTACTCAATCATTCTTTTTAAATTTTCTACAAAATTTTTTATTTTTCAACAATAATGTAACGTATTCAGAGGGGAATGCCACGGAAAAAGAAGCATTTCGTGAAAAAAATTCCCTTAACTCTGATGTAGAAAAGGGAAAATCATTTTTTGTTCAATGGCAGCGGTTGGGGAAATCTGGGGGACTTCATGTAGTCTAAAACCACCCGAGTTATTTAAAAAAACGATTCGATATTTGTTGTTTTTCATCCCCCCATAAATAAAAAAAGATCAGTAGTAAAGTGCTTAAAAACCCCATCACAAGGGCATATGTGCTGATGGCCACATCTACTTGACTTTGCATAGCGTAAATGAAAATAGCTCCTAGTGTTAACAAATTTCCAATAATAAGCGATACAAAATGAAATCGTTTATTCATAGCACAAGCCCTCCAATTTACATGTTCTCCCAAAAATGAAAAATCACTTCAATTATCTCACAATTCAGAACTTTATCCAATGCTTTTTTATCTGGAGATTGACTAAGCGACGGAAAAGCATGATTTAGCGTTGGAAAGGCAAGAGTTAGCGTGGGAAATCCAAGTCTTAGCATCGGAAAGCATGTCCAAGTGTCAAGTCCTTAATATTGTGTAAAATTTTATACAAAGTTTTTCAACCTTGATTTTAGTTTTCCTAAATTTTACAGCTTGCGTTGTAATTCGCCGCTAAAACTTTGAGTTTCGCCGCCAACCTCACAAAGAACGCCGCTAAACCATAGAATTGCGCTGCCAACCAAGCAAAGAACGCCACTAAACCATAAAGTTTCGCTGCTAACAAGCTTTTTCGCGATTCTATCAGCGGTGTTCACGGTTCATAAGCGATGTTCGTGGTTTTATCAGCGATGTTTGCGGTTCTATCAGCGATGTTTGTGGTTTTATCAGCGATTCTTGCACTTTTATCAGCGATGTTCGCGATTCAAGCAGTGGAAGGTCATGACTAAGCGTCGGAAAGTATCCCTAAGCTGGCAAAATGAATGACAAAGGTGCGAAACCCCGTGCCGAGCAACGCGAGTATCGGACGCCCCCGAGAATGCGCCTAGTCGAAACGGAAATCAACCTTTATAATCAACATTAAATTAAAAGAATTGTAGAAAAATTTTTTCTATTTCGTTTGTTTTAGATTTAAAGATGGTAAAATACCTATATTACTTTTCTTTTGGTGAAGGTGAGGATTTTAATAGTGATTAAACAGTTTGATGAGCAAGTCCAACAAATAAATGAATTATTTTTAAATGGTCATGTGAAAGAGAGCTATCAATTAGCTAAAGCAATGTTAGCTAATAGTGCGTTTACAGAACATGAATCATTTCCAACAATTCAACAGCATGTCGCATTATTGGAAGCGAACGGTTATGCAAATATGCCTGTTCCTTCTGCTGAAAAAGTGAAGCAAAGTGTTGAACGAGCAGATGGCTCCTACCCAGAGCGTGATGTCCTCGCTGCCTATATAGGAAGTGAGGATGAACAGCAATTCGGTAAAGTAGTAGATGAATTATTAGCTGGATCGGTCGAGGCACAAGCGAATGCTTACTATACAATGGCTGAATATTTTGCTCTTGCAAAGGAGCATGATAAAGCACTTGTACAATATGCGGAAGCGATAAAACTACAGCCAAATAAAGCTCTATATTGGGGAGCGTTCGCACAGTTTTTGAGTCGAAATGAAGGCAGTCCGTATTTGGCATTACGTCTTATTGAAGAAGCTATTCAGTTAGATGGCATGAATCCTCGCTGGTATTATATTCAAGGAAATATTTTTTTACAGCTAGTCGCAAGTACAAAAAATTTAAGCTATTTACCTGCTCTAGAAGAAGCATGGGTCAGGGCTAAAAAGCGTTGCTCTGCCAAGCAAGTGGGGTTGAAGGTGGACATTGCGAAAGCTAATGACGTGCTAGCGCAATGGAAAAAGCAAATGCTGTAATCATGTTTTTAGTAGAAAAAAGCTCAGATAAGACTAAAAAACTTGATTAGCAAATAAGAATAGGTGTCCCAATAATATCATACAAATAAATTACTAAAGCATCAGCATATAAAAAAATGAATATTTATTAGCAATAATGACCTTTTGTGTATTTTTATGCTATAATACAAGTATAAACGGACGTATGAAACCTATCTTATTGCATGAAAGAAGTGTTTAGTTGAGTCTATATGTAGCGTATGTATTGGTAGGACTTGCGATTGCCATGCCTGTTGGGGCTATTACAGTAGAAATGACAAAGCAAGGACTAAAAAATGGCTTTATGCATGGTTGGGCTGTCGGTCTTGGTGGTATGACAATTGATTTTGTATTAGTTTTTGCATTGTATATGGGACTAGCTTCCATTTTAGCAATGCCTATCATTCAAATTCCTATGTGGATTATAGGGGCGGGCTTTTTATTCCTTTTAGGGCTGGACTCTATAAAAAATGCTGATCATGATATTACGCTTGCAGGAGAGAAAGTGACAAAATCATTTTTTACTTCTTATCGCAATGGTTTACTAGTTGCAATTTCACCTGGAAATTTAGTATTCTGGGTAAATGTTTTCGGTGTTGTACTAGCTAAATCATATGGGCAAGGACAGTCAGCAAACTTTTTAGTGATTGCGGCCGGGGTTCTGAGTGGCATATTGTTGCATGATATTGGCTTGATGACCATTGTTTCAGTTACCCGTAAAGCGATGAGTCGTAAGGTCATTAAGTCGCTCACGATGGTTGCGGGCTTTTTATTAATAGGCTTTGCCGGGTATTTTATTTATGAATTTATACAAGCTATTAAGAGTTATATATGAAAAGTGCGATCCAATACGATCGCACTTTTTCAATTATCCGTATTGCCCGTCAGTAAAAGATGATAGTCTCACTATGCTGAAATCTCGGTATTTTCATGGATACAAACTAAAATTTCTTCTGCTACTTGATGTGCTAAAGAAAGCTTAGAAGTGAAGCCTACACATGAACAATTCATTTCCCCTAAAATATAGCAATCTTCGCCAGCTTCGTTTGTATCAAGCATGAAATCGGCAGTCCATATAAGTGGTAAAGCATAATTGCCCAGTAAACTAGTTACGTGTGGTAGCTGAGTTAAAAAGTTTTGGACAAGCTCTTCCCAATCTTCTGGTGCATCATAGCGATATTGCGCACCCGAGAACAGTGTTGCACTAAATGCGTCCTCGGAATTTGCCGGTTTTTTATGTACTACGTTTATTGGTTTATTTCGTAACATAAATAAGCGGATTTCGCCCTCAGTAATACGAGGAAGAAAGCGCATATCAATTAGCATGCCATTTGGACCAGTAATATAGCGCTCACAGAACGTCATGAAATCACTTAATTTCCAATATTCCACATGATTATCCCGTGCTTCTGTACATTTAATCTCCGCATCAAGTGGTACTTCTGTAATTCCCTCAGCAAGAGGTTCAACAAGTTTTACTCGCCATATACCTTCTCCTGTCGATCCACGATTTTGTTTTAGGACGCGTTCAGTAATAGCAAGAGAGGTAGGGAACTGCGCTTTAAATGCTTCAATTGTATAATATGCAAATGTATCATCAGGCACTAGATTCGTTGAAGACAGTTTTGTTAATGCATCTTTAGAACCAAAACCAATCATTGCATCAGGGTGTGGCATACCGATGACACCTGCATGACAAAGTTCACGCAACATATCGAAGTACTCTTGTTCATGCTGTAAGTTTCCTGGGTTAATACGTGATACATAGGCAATACCATGCTCTTTGACGTAATGAAAAATTTCCTCTTTTTTTGTTACATCAAAGAAAATGACTTCTGCATCCTGTCCACGTTGTTTTAGTGCATTCACCATTGGCATTGTATCTTGTCGGTAGCCGTCAGGGCCTTTATCTGTGCCACCATGGACCTCGAAAAAAATAACCTTTTTATCCATAAAAATACCCCCTTGAATGATGATATTTTCAGTATAATAGACAGCAAAGGAAAAAAGATATATATAATATGTAAATTTTATGTGGAAATTCATAGTTTATAAAATCGCATAGGTATTTATGACTAACGATTTCGGAATTATCCTAAATTGGATAAGGCTTCCGCATGATTCTTTTTCTGAAAAACTGTAAGATATAAGATCATGCAGAGAATCAGCATTGTCCCAATAAACTGAAAGCTCCCAAAGGCAATTTTTAGCCAGAAAACACTTGTAATAACGGCTGTTAGAGGTTCAAGACTACCAAGTAAGCTAGTTTCTTTTGGGGATAAATAATGCAAACTTGCAATATAAAACCAAAATGCCAACATTGTCCCGAAAATTACGATAAACAGAAAGTAAGCGATTGTAGAAAAAGCCCAGTTTGACAGATCAATTTGCCATGGCTGATGGAAAACACTCATCACAATCCCGCCAATAAGCATTGACCAGCCTACAACTAACAATGAATGAAACTGCTGTAAAAGCGAAACGGCATATAGCGTATAAAAAGCAGCCGAAAGACCAGATAATATCCCCCAAAATACGGCCATCGTTGGAACAGACAGTGTAGACAACGAGCCATTTGTTAGTAATAAAAAAGTACCAATAAGTGTTAGCGTCACAGCTATTCCATCCTGCCTTGTCAATTGACTGTGCTTCGTTATTAAATAATAGGCCATAATAAAGAGTGGTGCTAAGTATTGCAATAATGTTGCTACAGCAGAATTACCTATAGCAATGGACATCATATACGTATATTGAACGGCCAGCATTCCAAGTAAACTAAATAAAATTTGTCTAAAAGCATTGTGCTTTGTTCTCCACATCACGAAAATAGACTTATTACGATGCGTAATTTTATAGGCAGTTATGAGTAAAAGACCAGCTAAAAGAAGACGACTAGAAACGAGCCAGCCAACCTCTATATTTTCTTGCTGAAATAGCTTTTGTGCGACAGTACCCCCAATGCCCCAAAAACTTGCCCCTAGAATGACAAGAATATAACCAAGTGTACGATTTTTATGTGCAGATTGATTCATCTTAAAACATCTCCTAAACTATCAATATAAAGAAATTATAAGGAATATTTAACAGAAGAAATATCGATTTAATGACTTAAAAATATCAATATATTGAGGTGTACGAAGTAATGGTGTTAACACATATTAAAATTGCGAAAGATTTACAAGAGCTAACCTTACATGGGACGAAGGAATTTCCAGTTGCCTTATATGAGACAATGTTGCGATTAGATAGCCTGGATTTTTTACCGTTACATTGGCATAAGGAAATTCAATTTGTCTATGTGAAAAGCGGTCGTGTGGAATACCGAGTAGGAGCAGATGTCTTTGTACTTGAGGAGGGGGAGGGACTATTTGTCAATGCATCAGGATTACATGAAGCAAAGCCGTTTCAAATAGAGCGGGCTACAATTTTCTGTATTAATGTGGACCCATTGCTATTAGGCGGACACAAGAACAGTATTTTTACTACTAAATATGTCCTGCCGTATATAACGAGCAATAGACTGCCCTATGTAAAGCTATCAGACCAGTTGGCGCAAAAAATTGAAATTGTGGCGAAATTACTGCAAGAGCAAGCCGTCTTTTATGAGCTAAAGGTATGGAGAGAGTTATTAGCCATTTGGGAAACTATTTTGTCCCAATCAATGCTAACAGAAGAAATACTTGATCCAGCAATTATTGTCCAGCATGAACGGGCGAAGGATATGCTTGATTATATACATGCTCATTATCAAGAGAAAATTTCTTTGGAAAATTTAGCGGCACATGTTTTTTTAAGTCGTGCAGAATGTAGCCGTTTTTTTAAAAAAATGGTTGGCATTACACCATTCACATATTTACTAAACTATCGTCTTCGTAAAAGTATGGAGCTATTACGTGATAGTGAGGAATCAATCACTACAATTGCTACAACAACAGGCTTTAGCACAGTAAGTTACTATATAGAAAAATTTAAGAAATATACAGGATACTCCCCCCATGTTTATCGTAAACAATTTTATGATAAAAGATAGCAGCGTATAAACGTGCGAAGCAAGGGGATATCCGCGGAAGAGAGGCTAAAACCCACGCTTGCAATGGGTCGCCTCAACTTAACAATTAAATATGGAGAAATTTTGAAAACTATCGGAATAGACCATACTGTTTCTAGCTGGACTTATTGACAATGATAACCATTTAAAATAAAGTAAAGTTAATAATAAAGTTACCTTTACTATTAACTTTACTTAAAGGATGGATTGAGTGATGACGAAGGATAAAGAACTTATATATAAGCTTGTGGAGGAAATAAATGAAGCTATTTATTCAATGGATAGCCATTTCATCAAGTTACATCAAAACTTAATTAGTGATGAATTATCCCCTAAACAAATAATTCTTTTAGATTTTATTAAAAAAAATAGTCAAGTGACAATTGGACAGATTGCGAGTTATATGAATATAACTTCAAGTGCTGTTGGACAATTGGTTAGTAAACTTGAAGAGCAGCAATATGTATGTCGGAGCATTAATCCTGAAAATCGACGTGAAATATTTGTAAGTCTCGATACTTCCGGCATTACATATTTTGAAAGAGAAGAAGAAATAAAACGATTTATTATTTCGAGATACTATTCCAAGCTTGAATTAAGTGAGGTCGTGCAATTAAAAGAGATTGTGCAGAAGCTCAATCAAATTGTATTAAAGGAAGGAATTATCCATGAAATAAATGATAAAGGAGAGATGTAACATGGTTGCATTAAAGAACAAGCAAAATATATGGCTAGCATTTTTGTTACTCGTACTTGCTAGCAATTACACGCTTTATAACACTGGACTTGGTGTATCGATTTTACCAACCGAAACAAATGGAGTTGTTATTGGCTCATTAATTGATTTTGTTCTTGTTATACCAGTTTTATTTCTATTATATAAAGGAAAGTTTTCTATAAAACAAGCGGTTATTTTAGCAGCAACTGGTTGTATTGCAGCTCGTTTTATTATCCCAATAGAACATCTGCAGCCATTTGTAGCAGTGACTTGGGCTGGTTTTGCGATTGAAGGTACGCTTATATTATTAGAAATTTTGCTAGTTGCAACGCTTGTTCGTTATATGCCAAGAATTCTAGCGGATGTACGTTCAACTACTATACCCGACTTGTTCTCATTCTCAAAAGCAGTTGAAAAACATGCACCGAAGCATCCTATTATCCAGATTTTTTGCGCAGATTTTGTAGTATTTTACTACGCTTTTGCTAGTTGGAAGAGAAAAGAGCGATCTGGTTTAACCTTGCATAAAAACTCGAGCTATATTGCATTTATCATTATGTTAATCCATGGGACAGTTATTGAAACAATAGGGATTCATTGGTGGCTACATGAAAAATCAATCGTTCTTTCGATTTTATTACTTATATTAAATGTATACACTGTTCTATTTTTTATAGCGGATATGCAGGCTATTCGTTTAAACCCTGTCCATGTAACATCTGATACATTGTATTTGTCTTTAGGATTGATGAAACGAGCAGAAATTCGCTTTGAGCAGATTGAAGAACTTATTGAGGATAAGGAACAATTGGAAAGAAAATTATCCAAGGATACAATTGATTTTATAGCACGTGATTTTGAAGCGGTATATCCACAGTTTATTTTAAAAATGAAGGAGCCTGTGGAAGTGACTTTCATGTTTGGCCTGAAAAAACGTTATAACAGTGTAGCTATTAAAGCTGACCAAGCACAGGAATTTAGAAAAATGCTTATTCAAGGAATTGAAGATAATAAATAATAAACAACAGGTGCTAGCAAACAAAGCTGGCACCTGTTTAATTTAGACATTAGGTCGGGTTAATTTATATACGTTGATTGCCCGGGAAAGCGCCTATTTGGAGTAGGAAATGTTTCTGATTTCGGGATTTTCAGAAGAGTATCGTTTAGCGTTTACTGATAGGGGACATTCCGGTGGCTAAAGATATATGGAAAAGAAGCAATAACCCACCTACTTAATCTAGATGGGCTATTGCATTTAATATGTCTTCACACACCGCATCCCAAAATTGTTGCTGTACAGAATCGCAATACACATATAGCTCTTTATTTTGGACATGCTCATATAGCTCAGAAATCGCTTCTTTATGAAAATGGAGTCGATGATTTAATGCTTCTCGTTCTTCCTCAATACAAAACGATTTATACATTTCTGCGAGACGTTTAAGCTTTGCTAATTTTTGTTTCGTTCCTTCATATTGTGTTTGATGAAATCGTCCTGCTGCGGTAGTCATAGAGATCTTTGCCCGATGCTCGGTATTTAACGTTCGCAATTCTTCCTGACGAATAGCCACACGATACCAAAACTCATAGCGAATAGGTAAGTCTTTTAGCTCGTATGTGAGCAAGGATTTTAAAATAAAGCTAACATGCTCATAAGAGTCTATAGTCTTTTCTGATTCTTTAAACATACCAAACATACAGCCACCCCCGTTTAGTTTAATACTACGAATGAAGGGTAAAATCCTTTAAATTTCCTGTAATATTCATGGAAGTAATGAAACAATAAAAATCTCTGGATATTAATAGAAAACAGCTAAAATACAAGCTTAAGTTAGTGTGTTTATAAAAAAATAAATCTTGCTACATTTACTTATGTAACAAGACTTTAAAAGTTGAATGATAAAATTAAATGAAGTTTATATTTTGAGGTTTAGTTTTTTTTATTATTCCCGCTACTAACAAAATCCATAGTAAACTGTTTCCAACAGAATGGGTTACAAAAGAGGCCCATGTTGAATTAGTAAACTGGGCGATCCATGGAGCAATAAGCATGCTAGGAAGCATATTGATAAAATGCCACTTCAAACAAGCATGAATAACCCAAGCCCAAAGTAATCCATTCACTACCCAAGCCCAGTTTCCGAAAATCTCTTGTTGAATAGGAAGGAAAAAACCTCTCCACATTATTTCTTCACTAAGCATAGCAAAAAGGTGTAACGGAATAAATATGGTTATCATTTTTTTGTTAAAACGTCTACTATGTAAATAGTTGATTGGAGTGGAGACTGGGCGACTCCTTGGGGATCAGCAATAGAGGAACGAAGGCTAAAAGCATCACCTCTTGTGATAACGCCTTCGTGACCAACATCGTGTTGGCCCGAGACCCTGCAGCGAAGCGAAGCGGCTCATCGAACGCCCCCAGGAAGCTCTGCTCTGTGCGAAAGCGAAGCGACAGCAACAAATGTTTTTTCTGTGCGAAAGCGAAGCGACAGCAACAAAGCGCCCAGGAAGCTCTGCTCTGTGCGAAAGCGAAGCGACAGCAACAAATGTTTTTTCTGTGCGAAAGCGAAGCGACAGCAACAAAGCGCCCAGTCGGAACGGAAATCAACCACACGTTTTGGTGATGATCCAAAATATTTTGCCATGTCCAAGTATTTCCCTCTAAATGATACAGGAAATAAACTCATTACAGGAAACCATAGAAAGAACCAAAAAGCATAAATTAATCGTACACCCTTTTTAATGAATAGCGGTGTTCCGTAATAAACACCATAGTATACTAACGAACCTGTTATGCCGAAAATGAGTAACTGCACCAGATAGAACATTTGAAGTCTCCTTCTATAAAGAGGATATATTACAAATAACATATAAGCACAAATTGTAATATTTTTCTATATATATTTTTTTGTCAACCAGCACTAGATTTTATGACACGGTAAGAATCTAGTGTTTTTTATGATGAAAAAACGGATAAGTTATCACAAAATTCTCTATCTTTTGCAAAGAAAAGGGCTGTTTTTGAAGAAATATGGAAATAGCATTTACAAAATAAAAATAAATGTGTTAACTTAAAAATGTAAACAGTTAACTTAAAAGAGGGGGAGGGTTAACGATGCAACATTTTTGGGTGGTTGGTACAGATACAGATGTCGGTAAAACGGTTATCACTACATTACTGATGCGTCAATTACAAAAGCATGATTTACTAGTTACACCTTATAAGCCCGTGCAAACTGGGGAAATTAATGAGAATGGGCATGGCTATTACTACGATACGGCAATGTATGAAAAGTATTCATTACAAAAACTAAAGCAAGAACAGTTAAATGGCTATTCGTTTAAGGAAGCTGCATCACCACATTTTGCTGCACAACTGGAGGGTCAGCAAATAAATGTGGCGTATTTATTACGGCAAATGCAGTTGTTACAGGAAGCATACGATGTCGTGATTTGCGAAGGAGCGGGGGGGCTGTTTGTCCCATTAGATACATATGGAGAAAATACGCTTCTTAATGTCATCGTTCAAAGTAAGCTTCCAGTCGTACTTGTCACGCGAACAACACTAGGAACGATTAACCATACATTGCTTACACTCGAGGCGTTACATGCTCGTAATGTTGAGGTTCTTGGCATTGTATTTAACGGAGACACAGGTAGTCAGATGGAACAAGATAATGTCAATACAATTCTACAACATCATGATTTGCCATATGCGACGATCCCAAAGCTTGGGGATATTTCACGGATTGTTGACTACTCTATTTCACACACTTCTTTGTTTGAAAGGTTGGTCAAATATGAAACAAGCATTAACTGAATTGCAGACGAGAGATTTACAGCATGTTTGGCATCCATGCTCACAAATGAAGGACTATGAGCAATTTCCGCCAATTGTTATTCAAAAAGGACAAGGGGTATGGCTTTACGATGAAAATAATAACCGCTATTTAGATGCCGTATCTTCCTGGTGGGTCAATTTATTTGGACATGCGAATCCGCGTATAAGTCAAGCATTAAGCGATCAAGCGTTTACATTAGAGCATACAATCTTTGCAAATTTTTCACATGAGCCTGCCATTAAGGTGGCAGAAAAATTAGTCGCTTTAACGCCAGATGGTTTAAATAAAGTATTTTTTGCAGATAACGGCTCTTCTGCAATAGAAGTCGCATTAAAAATGAGTTTTCAATATCATATGCAGACGGGAAAAACGGCGAAAAAGCGTTTTTTGGCTTTAACAGATGCTTATCACGGTGAAACACTTGGTGCCTTATCTGTTGGTGGAGTAGGGCTGTATAACGAAGTGTATCAGCCGCTTTTATTGGATACAGTACGTGCACAAGGACCGGATTGCTTCCGATGTCCTTTTCAAGAGAATCCAGGAAGCTGTCAAGCCCAATGTATACAGTTTGTTGAAGAGGAGCTTAGTCAGCACCATGAAGCCATTACAGCTATTATTATTGAGCCACTCATTCAAGCAGCTGCAGGCATGAAAATGTATCCTCCACTATACTTGAAGCGATTACGAGAGCTTTGTACAAAATACGATGTGCATTTTATTGCAGATGAAATTGCAGTTGGCTTTGGACGAACAGGGACATTATTTGCCTGTGAGCAAGCGGGTATTGCGCCAGATTTTATGTGCTTATCAAAAGGGTTAACGGGTGGTTATTTGCCACTATCTGCAGTTTTAACGACTGATAATGTCTTCAACGCATTTTATGATGATTACGGTACAATGAAAGCGTTTTTACATTCTCATAGCTATTCTGGTAATACACTTGCTTGTCGTGTAGCCTTAGAAGTTTTGACAATGTTTGAAGAGGATCATGTGATCGATATGATACAAAACAAGGGTGAACGTATGCGAGAGTTAGCTATGAATGCATTTGGGGAGTTGCCGTTTGTTGGGGAATATCGACAAGTAGGACTAGTTGGTGCCATAGAATTAGTCGCCAATCGTGAAACAAAGGAGCCGCTACCGAGTGAGGAACGAATCGGTTATCAAATCTATAAACGTGCCTTAGCAAAGGGCTTACTCATTCGTCCTCTCGGCAATATATTATATTTCATGCCTCCATATATTATATCGGATGATGAAATGCGTTTTATGATTGATACAACAAAAGAGACGATCATGCAATTTTTTAAGGAGCGGGAGGGAGTAAGTTGTTCAAACGACAATCAACACTGTCACTTGTGATGATTGCGATGTTTGCCGCTTTAACCGCAATCGGTGCATTTATTAAAATACCGCTACCAGTAGTGCCCTTTACATTACAAATAGTTTTTGTATTTTTAGCAGGCAGTTTGCTCGGCAGTCGCAATGGATTGCAAAGTCAGCTTGTCTACATCGGGGTTGGTTTAGTTGGTTTGCCAGTTTTTACGCAAGGTGGAGGCATCACTTATGTATTGCAACCAACATTTGGCTTCCTTATCGGTTTTGCACTGGCCGCTTTTGTAATTGGTTTCATGATTGAAAGAGTGGATACGCCAACGAAAAAACATTTTATCGGTGCAAATATTGTCGGGCTTTTTATTATTTATGCAGTAGCAGTTCCATATTTATATGTGTCATTGAATTTTTGGCTACATATGAAAACGAGCTGGTCACATATTTTCGTAGTTGGCTTTTTAAACAGTATTGTTGCAGATTTTTGCTTAGCAATCGCTTCTGCATTTTTGGCCGAGCGACTTTACAAAGTATTTAATTCAGCAAGGACAATAACTTCTTTCAGCAGAAGTCTCCCACCTCTATGATGTGAGAGGAATGCAGATTTAAGTTATTTTCAGCAAATATCAAACATGAGCTGATATAGCCTCAGGAAGATTTCACGCAATTATACAAGTAGAGAGGGAGATGTTTAAATGAATTGGTTGCAGTTAGCAGAGGAAGTTATTGCAGGGAAAATCATTAGCAATGAGGAGGCTCTTGCCATTTTAAATAGTGAAGATGATGAGCTTTTAAAGGTAATGGACGGTGCCTTTACTATTCGTAAGCACTACTATGGGAAAAAAGTAAAATTAAATATGATTATGAATGCTAAGAGCGGTTATTGTCCAGAGGATTGTGGCTATTGTTCACAGTCATCTAAATCAACTGCACCGATTGAAAAATATCCATTCATTACGAAAGAGGAAATTTTGGCAGGGGCAAAACGAGCATTTGACAATAAAATTGGCACTTATTGCATCGTGGCAAGTGGTCGTGGGCCAACTCGAAAGGATGTCAATGTTGTAAGTGAAGCTGTTACAGAAATTAAAGAGAAGTATGGCTTAAAAGTATGTGCCTGTCTTGGCTTATTAAAAGAAGAACAGGCACAGCAATTAAAAGAGGCAGGGGTGGATCGTTACAATCATAACTTAAATACATCTGAACGACATCACTCCTATATTACTACGTCTCATACGTATGAAGATCGTGTTAATACGGTTGAAATTGCGAAAAAGCATGGAATATCACCTTGCTCAGGTGCCATTATCGGTATGAAGGAAACAAAGGAGGATGTCGTGAATATTGCGCGTGCACTTCACCAATTAGACGCGGATTCCATTCCGGTTAACTTCTTAAATGCGATTGATGGCACGAAACTAGAAGGGACGAAGGAATTAAATCCACGCTATTGTTTAAAGGTTTTAGCGTTATTCCGTTATATAAATCCAACAAAGGAAATTCGTATTTCTGGTGGTCGTGAAGTCAATCTTGGGTCACTTCAGCCACTAGGCTTATATGCCGCAAACAGTATCTTTGTTGGGGATTATTTAACAACTGAAGGACAAGAAGCAAACAGTGATTATCGTATGCTTGAGGATTTAGGCTTTGAAATTGAATTAACGGAAAAACAAGCAGCAATTTGCTAAATAAAAACTTATCCCGCATTAACGGGCAGTAATGAACTCCCGTAAAAGCCCGATTGGTGAAGACTAATAATCAGAGGGTTATAAAGAAAACCCACTGATTAAAGTTTCACTTTATGAAATAAAATCTACTACTACTACTTAATTATCATCGAATTGGAAAGTCGTATGTGCGTCGTGGAAAAGGCGTATATACGGCTTTTTCTGTTTAACGGATAAAATCGTAGAAATGCTCAGGTAGGGTAAAGTGCTCGGGTTCAACGTGGAAATGCTCAGGTAGGCAAGAAAAGTGCTCGGGTTCGTCGTGGAAACGTTCAGGTAGGCAAGAAAAGTGCTCGGGTTCGTCGTGGAAATGCTCAGGTAGGCAAGAAAAGTGCTCGGGTTCGTCGTGGAAACGCTCAGGTAGGCAAGAAAAGTGCTCGGGTTCGTCGTGGAAACGCTCAGGTAGGTAAGAAAAGTGCTCGGGTTACCAAGAAAACTGCTCAGGTAGCATGACCACTGCTCGGGTCCGTCGAAAAACCCGCGATTGGCATATAAGAGATAAAAAGTGACGGATGCTAAAACGAAAAGAACTGTTTTTATGCCTTAAAAAATCTGATTTTCACAAATTGTTCAATGAAAGCGTTTTGAAATTGAACAGTTTGTGAAGGGCTTCACATAATACTTTATTTTTGAAAAAATCGGCGTAAAATAAGAATTAAGTAAGGGATTGTTATAAAACAGTTTGAAAAAAGTATCACGGTTTTAAGTGGTTGTTATATTACAAAAACGAATTAGAGGGGAGAATTTAGCATGTGGGTTATTACAGTTTTTGATAAAAAGGACGTTCGAATTTTTGAATATACAAACAAAGATGAGGCGACAAAGGCTTTAGCGAAATTTAAGAAAAATGCAGTTTTAACGTATACAAAATAATTTTTCATGAAAGTAAGCAACCCTTTTCGACGCTATAGCGCACGAAGCGGGTTGCTTCTTACGTTGCACAGATGTTCTTAGGCCAAGCTGATTATGATGATATTCATAATAATGTAGTTTCAATAATCATCGTGTTGTTTTTACGTTCTGTGATAATAATTTTCTGTCAAAGACTAAAGATGGCTTTGAACATACATTTGCATGATATTATGTAAACTTTAATGAAATTATTTATCTGTTGGGGAAGAAGTTAATATGATGAGAAATAAGCAAAGATGGTGTGAAAATTTCACACCATCTCTTATCAATAACTTTTAAATGACTTTATAAAATGCTACCTAAGCGTTTAATACCTTCTCGGATGACTTCAGGTGTTGCATTCGTATAATTGAGGCGCATTGTATTAACATCAGTTTTTGATGTATAGAATGGATCGCCAGGTACGAAGGCTACTTTTTGCTCCATCGCTTTATGGAAGACATCTACTGACGAAGTTCCATTGTTCATTGTAGCCCAAATGAACATTCCACCGTCTGGTCGTGTGTAGTCCACATGTGCTGGGAAAAACTCTTCCATTGCATTTAGCATAGCATCTGCTTGATTTTTATATAACGCTATAATTTTCTGAACGTGTTCCATATAGTCATTGTTTACTAGATAATCATAAATGACATATTGAGCGAAAATATTTGTGTGCAGGTCAGTTGCTTGCTTCGCTGTTTCGATATGCTGCAGTAATTCTTTATTTTTTGTAATGATAAAGCCAAGACGCATTCCTGGTGTGACCGTTTTAGAGAAAGAACCTAGCAAAATACTATTTTCTAATTTACCAGCACCAATGTACGGTAGTGGCTCACCTTGGAAGCGTAATTCTCCATATGGATCATCCTCAATTAATGCTACATCCTTATATTTTGCCATGATTTCGCAAATTTGCTGACGTTTTTCTCTAGAATACGTAAGGCCTGTTGGGTTTTGGAAATTTGGAACTGTATAGACGAATTTTACATTTGGCTGTTGTAGTGCATTCTCTAACTCTTCTAAGTTTAATCCATCATTTTCGAGTGTTACACCATAGAAAGTTGGCTCACTTAATGTGAAGGCTTGAATGGCACCTAAGTAACCGGGCTCCTCGATGACGATACCATCACCTTTGTTAATAAGTACTTTCCCAATTAATTCAAGAGCCTGCTGTGATCCAGTTGTAATAAATACATCGTCAGCATGGATATCTAGTCCGTGCACACGTTGATATTTTGCAGCAATGTACTCACGTAAAGGCGCATACCCTTGCGTAGAAGAGTATTGGAATAGACGACTGCCATTTTCCGTAATGGCATGGTTCGCAGATGCCTTTAATGCTTCAATTGGGAAAGAGATTGGGTTTGGAAGCCCCCCTGCAAAAGAAATGACATCCTCAGAATCAGTTACTTTCAAAATATTTCGGATGAATGAGGACGGGGTATTTAAAATCTTTTCTGAAAATTGCATAATTTTTCATTCCTTTTTTCTGATTTTTTAAAAATTATATCATTGCCATCATATGCATACAATATTATCATTGTATGCAAGACAATGAAATATTGTATGCAAAAATTGAGAGAGAAGGAGCTTAGCTTAGAATATGCCAGTTAATTCGTTTGAAGAATATCCAATGAGTTGGAAACCGGACATTAGTAAAAGTTCGCCTCCATTATATATAGCAATAGCTGAACAGCTGGAACAAGATATTAAGGATGGAAAATTATCGCCAGGCACCAAGCTACCTCCTCAGCGTGAGTTAGCTGATTTTTTAGATGTTAATTTAAGCACGATCACGAGAGCTTTTAAACTTTGTGGTCAGAAGGGGCTTATCTATGCTTCGATCGGAAATGGTACATTCGTTTCATCTGATGCAGCGACAAACAAAATGTTATTACCAACAAATAAATCTTCTCAGATGATTGAAATGGGCCCTGTATTGCCAGAAAATCATGCGAATGAGGATATTACACGTTATATGAAAAAGATGATGAATGATCCTCATTTTAGTAAATTATTTCAGTACGGACGACCGGAAGGAAATGCGTGGCAAACGGAAGCGGCAATGAAGCTTTTGGAAAAGGTCAATTTTCAAACAGATCAACCTGTATTGCTTGGAGCGGGGGGACAAAATGCGATTGTTGGCACGTTAGCTGCGTTGTTTCAGCCAGGAGATCGAATTGGTACAGATCCCATTACATATGCAGGTATAAAAACAGCTGCAAATATGCTTGGTATTCAATTAGTGGCAATCCAACAAAGAAACGGTGAAATGACAAGGGAGGGGTTATTATACGCTTGTAAAAATGAGCATATAAAAGGTCTTTATGTTATTCCAGATTTTCATAATCCAACTACCCATACAATGTCATTGGAGACAAGAAAAATGATTGCGGAGGTTGCGAGGTGGAAAGGCTTAATCGTCATTGAGGATGCGATTTATAGTTTTCTTAAGGAGAAGCCGCTTGCACCAATAGCGTCCTATGCTCCTGAAAAGGTTATTTATATTGCTAGTGTATCAAAAACCATCTCACCTGGCTTACGACTATCCTATATCGTTACACCGCCAGCGCTACGAAAAAAAATAATGGAAACACTGTATAATATAAATATTTCAGTGTCTCTCATGATGGTGGAGCTTACAGCAAGGATGATTCATGATGGCGTTGCACAGACAATTTTAGAGAAGCACCGATTGTATGCCAAGCAGCAAAATGCCCTTGTCGATCAATATTTAGGGGAATATAACATTTTAGGAGAAGAAGAATGTATTTTCAGATGGCTTATACTCCCCGAAAAATTCACCAGCATTCAGTTTGAATTACTAGCAGCAAAAGCTGGTGTGCAAGTGTATGCAGCCGAACGTTTTGCCGTAGGAAATGCGAAGCTAGTGAATGCAGTTCGTTTGGCCATCACTGCACCTGAAGATCAGCTTGAACAAGCACTCATTATTTTGAAGGAATTACTTGAAAGTGATGGTGACTATACATTTGTTGATTAATGTTAGGAAAGCTTATAATAGAAGTATCATACAATAGCGCATAAAGGACGTATAAATGAATAGTTTTTATGTGTCAATGAGTAGGCGCATGACCCTAGTCTAAAAGGTAAGCCAAAGTAAATGAGGAGATAGAAATATGAATAAAGGAAGAATCATTTTACATATCGACCTTAATTGCTTTTATGCCTCTGTTGAACAAATATATGATCCCTCATTAAAAGGGAAACCCGTAGCCATCGCAGGTAATCCTAAAGAGCGTAGAGGTATTATTATTACGTGTAGTTACGAAGCAAGAGCAAGTGGTGTTTATACAACTATGAATGTCGGAGAGGCGCGGCGAAAGTGCCCAGAGTTAATAATACTTCCTCCTAATTTCGAACGGTATAGAGCTGCGTCCAAATCATTTTTTAATTTGTTGAAAGAGTATAGCGACATTCTCCAACCAGTTTCAATCGATGAAGGATATTTGCAACTTCCAATAGTAGAAGGCCAAAATGTACTGCAACACGTACAAAATATGCAAAATAGAATCTGGAACGAATTGCAACTCCCTTGTTCAATCGGTATTGCACCGAATAAATTTTTGGCGAAAATGGCAAGTGATATGAAAAAGCCAATGGGTATTACAATACTCCGAAAGCGTGATGTTCCAACAATATTGTGGCCGATGAATGTCATTGAGATGCATGGGGTTGGCAAAAGTACAGCGGAGAAATTGGGGAATTTAGGTATCCGAACAATTGGAGAACTAGCTATAGCTGATGAATATGTACTAAAGCAAAACTTCGGCATTAATGGTTTACGGATGAAGCAAAAGGCAAATGGTGAAGATGATAGGCCTGTTGATCCAGAAGCTATATATGATACGAAAAGTGTAGGGAATTCAACAACACTTTCTCATGATACGACAGATAGAGATGAACTATATAAAGTAATCGCAACACTTTCTGAAAAGGTAGCGGACAGATTAAAGGCCAAGAAGCTTGCTGGCGTTACAGTAAGTATCATGATCCGTTCAGCTGATTGGGAAACTTGTACACGAAGTAAGTCCATCAATAACGCGATTCATGCAAAAGAGGATATCGTTGAGCATGCCTGGTATTTATTTAATAAGCATTGGGATGAGGAACCTGTACGATTACTAGGTGTTACCGTATCGAATGTTAGTGATATTAAAGAAACGACACAACAGCTAACGTTATTTAACTTTGAAGAGCATGTAAAAGATGAACCCATCATTAAACTGGTTGATCAAATCGAGCAAAAGTTTGGAAAAGGAACAATTTTGCGGGGTTCAGATATTGACAAACCCGTAGGGAAATATCAAGCAAATACGAGTTTTAGTAAAGACTTTTGGGATGAACATAAGTAGAATAAATGATCAAACTTTAAAGATCAAACAGAAAACCGTCATGTCGATTAACCTTTTTTTTGAAATGACGGTTTTCTATTTGTATTCAGAATCAAAGTAGCTTATTTAAGTGGAAATATTATATGTTCGTAGAAATTTCATTTTCCTTTTGTTCATAGTCTTCGCGACGATTTTTGATGTTTTGTAATACACTATCTAGCACATTCTGTTCAGCTAGCGTTTGATAAAGGACATTTTGTACCTCTGCCGCTTCCTTGTTTTCTTCTTGGTTACTTAGAAATTCACTGTATGTTCCCATATATTCATGATAATCAATATTAGAAAGTGTCTTAGCAGCAATTTGGTTGTGTTTAGTTAACGCAGAAGTAAACTGTTTACGTGCCTCAGCTGGTTGGGCAGGTATTAGTTTGATTTTACCTTTTGTATCTGTGTTACCTGTGAAATCAAGGAATTGATAATCGAACGCCAATGGTTTAGCAAGAGCGATATGAGCGTGAAGAGCAACAGCATGGTCAGGAAGTCTTTCAGTTATCTCACGAAGGATATCGTTTCCTTTGTCAAGATAACGACTGCCATCGAATGCAAGAACACGGCCTACTTCTTCAGAGAAATAGTCTTGAGCAAGGAATTCTTGATCGTAGCCTGTAGGTGGTAAAACTCGAAGTCTTAAGTTATTTGATACGATGTTATGGCCGTTTATTTGCATAGCTACTTGAATGTTATAAAATCCTGGGTCATCGATTAACCAGCCGTTTTTCCCTACAGACGCGAAAATCGTTTCGTACAGTGATTCACCAGGCATTATTACCTTGTTCTCTTTGTTCCACAAATATTGAACATGAGGTAGTAGTCGTCGTCCTTGTTTTCCATCTTTTTTAACGAGTACAGTCATTCCGTATAAATCGGACAAAATATGTTTATTGATGGACTGAGGTTGATTCGAAGTATTCGTTAGTTTGATTTCAATAACTGTAGGTTCTAACCATTGGAATATTGGTGATTTACGGTTAACCCTCAATTCAAGATTAAAAGAAGGGTGAATAGACATGTTTGGTTGCTCAAAACCATGATCTACAGCCCAGTCAGCATTACCCATTTGTACGAAGCGCTCAGGTGCATGTCGCATAAACAACAGTTCTTGATCACTAAAACGATACTCAAAGTTTTTAAAGAACTCTTTGCCACCAGATTTACTATCAAAATTGTAAGGGTAATTCATAAAGCTTAGAGCCTTTGGTTCTGGAATAAGAGGGCGCTCCAAAGGTTCCCAAGGATAACCTAGGTGTTTTTGCCAAGAGTGCAGCAGATTAAAAGCATGTCCCATCTCATGGCAAGCACACCAAAAACGATAGCGCTGTACAAAAGCTTCAGGAGCAGGGTCACCTTTAGGTGGATCGGCAATAAATGAATTATTAAAAATGGCAGTCCCTTGACGATGATTAGGACCTATGCTATCAAACATAATACCGCCTAGACCATGGCCTTCTTCAGCTTCCGAATTTGCAAAGAATGTCCACATGGACCATTGGGGCTTATTATCAAAGTGCGACCAATATACTTGCATGGCATCATGCATCTCTTGAGTGTTCCACTTTTTATCAGTCCCTGCATAGTCTTTGGAAACAATATTATTACCATCTGATATTTTCACATCAAACCCAGTGCGTTTGAAAACCTCTGAAATTGACAAAGTTTCATCCGGCAAAGATGCAGGCTTGTCTGGATGAGCGTGAGTTTGATAGGTAGTAACTGGCGCTGTATCTTCTTCAGCATCAAATTCAAATTCCACAGGGTGAAAGTAAGGAGATTGAAACTGGAAAGTGCTAGTTCTGTCTATCTCCCCTCCGATTAGAAACGCGACTTCTGCAGAATGCTGTTCAGGTAATGAACCGCGTGTTACTTGTATTTTTACATTTGTATAAGGAAATGATTGGTTGTCGTCTAAATATTTATTTCGAATATTGCCTGTCCATGTATCTGGACCATTCGCTGTTAACTTAGCAATCCAATGAATAGTAGAAGACTGGTTTGAACTAATAGTGCCACTTGCTACCATTTGTGGGTAGAATCCGTCGACATCGATGCGAAGTTCCTCACGGATTTGCTGCTCACTCCATACATATAAGCCACTAATTGGTGCGAGGGGAAATTCTCCTAAACTGGAAGGGGTAATGGCTTTTACTTTTGGTTCGTTCGTTTTGTTTTGATCCATCTGTATTACCTCCATGTTTATTATTTTTTGTCTTTCTTCCTCAATCCCAAGAGTCACAATGCTATGTTAAAAAATGTAAAAGGTGTTTCAAATATTATATATGCAGCAGAAACTATAAATATGACACTATAAATAATAAAATTAATACAGTGGATAAAATGAGAGAATAATCTAATTATTTCCCAAGAAATACAAGAATGAAGAAAGAAGGTGTGGTCATGCATTTTAAAGAGTACGGAGATATACATAAGCCGCTTATACTGTTGATTCATGGGGGTGGTGTTGGAGGGTGGATGTGGGATAAACAAGTCCAATACTTTTCCGATTATCATTGCGTTGTACCAGAATTAATAGATAACGTGGCTAAAAATAACTCTAATTTTTCAATTGAAGATAGTGCTAAAACCCTTCTATCATTAATAGAAGAAAAAGCAAAAAATAAATGTGTCATAGTAGTTGGTTTTTCATTAGGAGCTCAAATTGCTATTCAAATGGTTAGTCTAAAACCGCAATTAATAGACTTTGCCATCATCAACAGTGCTTTAGTGACACCATCCACAGTTGCAGAAAAATGGATTAGACCAATGATAAAATTAACTTTTCCCTTAATAAAAAATAAATCCTTCGCCAAGCTTCAAGCTAAAACATTGTATGTAGATGAAGAATATTTTGAGCAATATTATGAAGATAGTTCAAAGATAAAAGTAGATAACCTAATAAAAATATTGCAAGAAAATATGTCTTTTGCCATCCCGCATGATTTTTCAAAAGCTCAATGTAAAATTTCGGTAACTGTCGGTGAGAAAGAGAAAAGCAACATGAAAAAATCTGCGATCCATCTTGTGAATAGCAATCCCAATTGTCAAGGTGTTGTGCTATCGAACATCGGCCACGGTGTCTCATTAGCGCATCCTGAGTTCTTTAACCGTTTTGTAGAAGAGTGGATGAAGGATGGTAAGTTACCAGAAGGGAAGGTTATCAATTAGTGCATCGATTAATATTTCCTCAAACAGGCTTGTCCTATTCAAATTGAAGCAATGGGAGTGATGATACGAGTGTTTAGCCAAACGGATATTACCGAATAGTCAAGGAACTATTCAGTAAATACTCATCTAACCATAACTTTATTTAAGGTTTGATCGTATAGCACCATATTGATGGAGAATGGAATACTACAACAAATGAATAAGTGGTAAAATGTAGTAATGTGTTAATTTCAAAAATCTGACCTAAGGAGAGAAGTGCAGATGAGGAAGAAGAAAAAAAACCTTACCGAAAAATTTCGATGAACTAATTGAAGTAGGCGATATATCAGCATTAAAAGAGGTATTTTTGCAATGCGAATTAGATGCCCGTGGCGGTTACAGTAAATCAACAGCTTTGAGCTTTTTCAATATACCGAATGAATTGATCCGCTGGCTTGTGGAACAAGGTGCTGATATAAATGCTAGTGACAGTTACGGAAGAACGGCTCTACATAAACATGCAATAAGTAGGCGCGGTAATATTGATTTGCTGCTTGAATTGGGTGCAGATATAGAGGTCATTGATTATCAAAATGAGACACCTCTATTTGCCGCAGCAGATTCATTTAATCCAAATGCAGTTTACACATTAATTGCCAAAGGCGCAAATCTCAGCACAAAAAATAAGATGAAACAGACGCCCTTAGAAAAAGCTTTGGCAATGTGTAGAAACATAGATATTGTCAATATGGCGAAAATTGCCGATATTTTGCTTAACGCTGGAGCGACTGAAACGCAGAAAATGAAAGATTCTATTAAGCGAATTGACAATGACTTTGAGTTTCACAGAGAAGGCTTTAATAAAGAATATTTGAATCAAACAGATGAGGCACTTTTACGTCTATATGAGCTATTTGATGTTCCTCCAGTAGGGAAACGAAAGACTCACGATGGCACCTTTCCAATAGCAGTATCAACAAAGGGATGGCAGGCGCAACATAATGAACTTTGGAATTTATTAATTCCTTCACAAGGACATGCGAAAACTGTACAGGGTGAGGTTATCCGTATTACAGGTAAAATATCATACGAAATTTTAGATAACGGCAGTATCAACTGGGATAATCAATTTTGTAAAATGCTTAACAGTTTAGACCATTACTTTAGCTTGGGTACGCCATTACATCCTGCTGCACTTCAGGAGGCCGAAACATTAGCGAAAAAACTTCGCAACGGCAATGGTAGAAATGAACCTGTGAGACTATGCGAACTGGCAGTGCATTGGGTACTCAGCAATCCTAATCCAATTACTTTGGAACAGCCCGACTATAAGCGATAACATATGTACGACTTAATCAGCGTATACAATAAACTTTTTAATGCACTATACATACTTTTTTCTAAGTACATATCAGCTATGAAGAGGGATGAAGTAAAGGGGGGTTAATCAAACATGGCGGAACGCATACCATGCAAGACGGAAAACTGCAACGCAACAATTTTGCCGAGTACAGCAGCCAAAACAGGCGGTATCTGCATGCCCTGCCATCAGGAGCAAGAACGAAAAAAACAACAAGCTTATATTGAGCAGCACCGCAAAACGGTGAATCTCTTTGAAGGACTAACAGATCATTTAGATATTCTCAAGGTGATGCATGCACCAAGAAGGCAAGGCCCGCTTATCCAATACACTCCTTATCCTTTGAGCATGGAGCAGTTATACATATCGTTATCAGATAATGAAGCAGGCGCTATGCTGGAATATGCGATGGAATTACTCGCTATTAACAATGAAAGTAAAGCACAAGATATTTTATTATCTCTAGTATGTTATCGGAATGATAATATCTCGAATGCTTTGCCTGGGCTTTTAGAGCACGGCTTATTTCATAATCCGATTGTTTTTAAAGATGCACCACAAGACATTCAAGATCAGCTTATGGAGCGGGTGAAATGGGATGAGGACAACCGAAATCAGCTTCTCCTTGCTCTCGGATGGATGGGGAATGCCTTGGTCAAAGAGCAGTTTCGGGAATGGCAAATGCAGCCGCCAAAATGGGCGGAGCAGTTGTATGTAACTCCTGAAACATACGCTCTCGATGGAGGATGGGAGCTAACCCCAGACGGAGAGAAGCGTGATCTAATTAATCATTTATGTTATGCAATCAGACAGGCAGAACAACAGAATGATGATTTACATGAAGTACATCATGCCCGTTTTCTTGGGATAAGCCATTCAACATGCCCATGGTGCAATAGGAAGTTAACGAAGTTGATAGACGTAGCTACCTCTCATCTGTCCTTGCAATATCTCAACTTGCAGATGGAGAATCTGCAGGTAATAACCTGTGATTTATGTGGGGGCTTTAGCACGATATACATGGAGCTGGACAATTATGGCGTGCCTGTCTGGAGCCGCTATAATCAGGAACCTGCTTATCTTCCGGATATAGATGACGTTAACAGCAGTACTGAAATCCCACCTAGTTTAGTCCTTTCACATGAGCCGCAATCACCGTATTATGCTGCAGTTTGGACCATGTCACAATTAGATTCGCAAATTGGCGGCCATCCAAGCTGGATCCAGGATCCGGAGTATCCCGTTTGTCCTTGTTGTAAACGAAGAATGCGGTATATAGGGCAAATCGATTATGCTGATTTCGATGGATATGGTGAAGGCATCTTTTATATGTTTATATGTCCAAATGACAGAATTACAGCAACAGTATATCAGCAAAGCTGAATAACGTTCACACTTTAAGGAAATTGGCTTTGAGATAAAAGGAGGAAAAGAGGCGTTTAACGTGAAATACAAATTTACCGAAGTGCTGAATGATCTTATAAACTATTTTATTCTGGGAGATATTTTACTATTGGAAAAATGGAAACAGTCCAACAATCATTCTGATAATTTAGCAATGGAATTTACAACAAATGAGAGCGGCGATAATGTTGCGCTTGATGGTATCATACTTCCGATGGTAGGTATTGAGAACTATCCCTATACCATCATATTTAATTATTCTGATGATACTCCAGAATTGTTAAAAACAGATAGCCGTTTACAATTCAGACGTGACGGTTTTTCGCTTAAAGTTGAAAACAACATACTTATGCTGTTTACTTGGCGAATATTAGAACAATTCACTAACGAAAGGGTTCATGCTTTACTTAATGATTATCGACAATACAATAGGCCAATGATTGAAGTTGAAAACGGCTGGTACAGCATAGAGATATTTGGTGGAGAAACTTTGCAAAATTCATATTATGAACCCACATTTGAGTTTGTTTTGCGAAAGACAGAAAGAAAGGAATCAGTGGAATTTGATAGCAATTCAAACTTTACTATTGAAAGTTCCACCTACTAAAAAGGATGTGTAAAGATTGCTAAATAATAACAATCGAAATAAACTTGAGCGAATTGTTCACGAATACCAGTTTGAACATGCGATGGATTATTTGAAAGAGTCTGTACGTCAAGGCATTCGCTTGTCCAAGAAAGAGATCGAAACATACAATGAAATATGCTCATCCCGTATAGGGGGCGATCCAGATCTCCCTGCTAACGTGGAATGGCCGTTAAATTCTGATGGAACTTCCATGAAGTTCCTGGCCCAGCTGCGTTTAAGTGAATTGGCACCACATGATGTAGCAACACTGCTACCAGTAAAAGGCATGTTGTACTTTTTCATAGGAGTGGATGAACCTGCGTATGGAATCGAGCATAAGGTGATGTATCTATCAGAAGACAAGCTTAAGGAAGCTAAACGTTCCCCATCGCCTGCAGTGACAGCCATTGTGGGTGATTTTACCGGATACCGTGTGAGCGCTAAATCAATGATGGAACTTCCCAATTACGGTTATGTAGATTACGATATAGTGGAAGACGATGAGCATGATTATGATCAGTATGAAGAGCTATGCTTCGAGTTGAATGAAGATAACTCAAGTGATCTGGCTGCAATGTTCGGTTATCCATCTACCCAGCATGGGGATTGTGAATACGAAGCAGCTCTTCATCTGTTGATAGGTAAAAAGTATGACTATTCAATTGATTCAGCGTTAAAGAAGATTACAGATCACTTTAAAGGTGATTTTGTTCGAGCGAAGCAGGAAGTGCAGGATACGCTAGTATTGCTTGCGCTAGACTCCGATCAGGATGTGGGATTCTGCTGGTGGGACGCTGGGGAATTGCAGTTCTATATTCGAAAGGAAGATCTGCTCGCAGGCAATTTTACAAACACCTATTGCTCCCTATATTCAAGTTAAGCCAATTATTATACTATAGTTATAGGCAAAAGCCACTGATTTAGGACCATAGTTTGCAAGATTAAGAAATGTACATCGCTTGTTAGCATATGGTCAATAGAAATTAAGTGAAATCTAAGCTATAATCTCTTCAAATCATATACTGAGATGGGGAGATTTTTTTATGTTTTATATACATTTTGTCAAGATATAAAAAGAATCGATAATTTTATTTACACATGTACGATAAAGACCATCTTTTACTGGCTTTAGACAAACTAATCAACTGGTTTAGCCTTAGAAAACGAGTGGTTTTTTGTAGATCATTTGGAGGTTAGGGTTCGAATCCCTCCTAAATGGTAAATTTGTAACAGCTGAGTTTGACTGTTATCGTTGGCGATAAGAAACTCCTCAGCTTTGAAGGAGCTTACACCAACAGTCGCAAGCTCATAGAAATGTATAATGAGCATTTGAGGACTATAGTAGAGCAGAGGAATCATTTACACATGTTGTCTGATTGGAGCAACAGAGTTGTCTGTGAGCTTGTAAGAACATAACAATAGGGCTTGCATATATGAAAATCAATGATAAACACAAGCCCTATTCTTATATAACTGTTAGGGGAATAAGAAAATGAAGCTTATTCAACAGTTGCGTTTGATTGTTGGAGAGCTAGATTATTGTTGTCTTGTAATTGATTTTGTTGCTATACATCGTTAGTTACTATAACTATAAACGTATCCGTCCTTATACAAACTATATGTGGCTAATTGCTTACGAATAACGATATTCTGAAATTTTACAGAGAACAAAGGGAATAGGATTCACCTTGTTATTTCTCATCACTAGTATAATTCCTATTATATTGTAAATATAACCATATGAGGGAATTGTGTTGATGAATAATGTGAATTTATTGTACGTTTGTAATATATATTGGGTATTTTAATTAATATTAGGTACTTAAATTAGGAGTTTTGAGAAGGGCTTCAGCGTTAGATAAAAAAGACTGTGGACATTCATGACAAAATCCACCTGTTTTAGCAGGTGGTAATTTAAAGCACTCTCATCTTAACTGATGTTAAAGTGAGAATACTTATTTTGACTTATTATGCATTATCTACTGAGTATTTTAACTTGAACGCCATAACTTAAATCACATTAATCATTGAAAATGCTTGTCATTTTCACTGCAACCTCTTCGGTAATCGCAAGAAATCGTTTGGAAATTGAGGTCATGTAACGATCCTTAAGTGTAATTATATTAAGTTTTGTTTGTAACACTGGATTTGCTAGTGGTCTAAGTACCGGTAAATCAGGAGAATTAAGTAGCTTGAAACAGCTAGGTACAAAACAAATTCCTGCGCCTTTCATTACCATCATAAGTGTTGGTAATGTTTCTGTCCCCCAGTAAACGACATTAGGCGTAAATCCACTTTTTTGACATGCCTCGATCACATCATCAGCAACACCTGATCCATAAGATGTTGTATTTAAAAGAAAGCGTTCGTTTTTCAAATCTGCAATATCAATAGAATCTTTTTCACATAGATGATGGTTGGGTGGAAGAGCTAAAAGTAAAGGTTCTGTTAGTAATATTGAAGTATGGATGTCCTCAGCTCTCACTGAAGTTCGGACAATTCCAATATCTATTTTATGACTTCTTAGTTCTTCTAAAATATATGATGTATTACCCTCGCGAACATGTGTAACTATGTTGGGAGTTTCCTTTTGAATTTTTTTTAAAACATTTGGCAAAATAAATAGATTTGCTGAAGTAGTACAACCCAATTTCACGGTACCTCTAATTCCTTCATGAAACTCGACTAATTTCTTCTCCGTATTCTCAGATAAATCAAGTAATTCTTTTCCTTTTTCATATAAAAATAGTCCACTTGGTGTTAATTCAAGAGATCTACCTAAACGATTAAACAAAGTGACATTTAATTCTTGTTCAAATTTTCTAATTAAAATACTTAAGGGGGGTTGAGTCATTTGCAATGCAGTAGCAGCTTTTGTAATGCTTCCTTCCTCAACTACTGTAATAAAACAATGTAAACGATGAAGGTTCATTTTGATAACTCCTCCTTTTAGTATTCATAAAATATATGGAAGTCATATAAATATTATAATTTACATTATAAAAATGTAAAGATATACTATTTTCATAATTAAGAATTGTTCAAAAATTCGATTTAATGGAGGTTTTATCAATGACAACTAAAATTACTCAACAATCAAAAACTGTAGAGTTAACTAAACTGGACAAAAAGCACTTGCTACATCCAGCTACAAATCCGAAGGCTTTAATTGACAATGGACCGCCTATTATCTTTGTTAAAGGTAAAGGCGTTACAGTTACAAGTACGGATGATGTGGAATACATCGACGGGATGTCAATGCTTTGGAACGTGAACTTAGGACATGGGAATCAAGAACTTGCAGATGCTGGTAATAGTCAATTATCCACCCTCGCGTATGCATCATCATTTAAAGGATTCTCAAATGAACCATCCATTCTACTTGCTAAAAAATTAGCTGAGTTAGCACCAGGAGATTTAAATAGTGTATTCTACACTTCTGGTGGGTCAGAATCAAATGATACAGCGATTAAATTAGCTCGTTTCTACTGGGAGCTTAAAGGGAAATCAGAAAAAAGAAAGATTATTGCGCTAACGAATGCTTATCACGGTGTAACAATAGGAGCGCAAACAGCTACTGGTCTTGCAGCATACCACAAGTTCGCATCATCAAATATAGACGGAGTTGTTCGTGCAACAGCCCACCTATTAAACAGTGAGTTAGGTGATAAAAGTGACCCGAACTATGCAGATTCTATCCGGGGAACAATTGAAAGAGAAGGTGCGGAGACGATTGCCGGAATTATTATTGAACCTGTGCAAGGTGCGGGCGGAGTTAATATTCCGCCAGAAGGTTACTTAGAAGCAGTTCGTAAAATCTGTGACGAGTACAATATCCTTTTCATAGCAGATGAAGTTATTTGTGGATTTGGTCGTACGGGGAAAATGTTTGGTGTAAACAACTGGAATGTTGTCCCTGATATGATGTCAATTGCAAAAGGAATTACGAGTGGTTATTCGCAACTTGGCGGGGTCTTGATGAATGATGAAATTAGAGAAACAATTGCTAGCTTCGATGCTGTTATCCCACATGGTTTCACATATAGTGGCCATCCGACTGCTTGTGCGATTGGACTGAAAAACATTGAAATACTAGAGCGTGATAATATTATTGACCACGTAAACGAAATGGAGAAAGAACTTAAAAAAGGTTTAGATTACTTAGCTGAAAAGCATAGTATTGTAACAAATTGCAGAGTAATTGGTCTGTTGGCTGCATTTGAACTTTATGAAGATCCAACAAGTGGGAAATTGTTTGATCCAACTGTTTTCCCAGCAAATGCGGTAGTTGACGCATGTTTCGAACGCCAATTAATTTTAAGAGCGCTTGGAGCCAATAACCAAATTGTAGCAATTGCGCCACCGCTTATTATTAACAAAGAAGAAATTGAAAAAATGATTCAAATTATAGACGATTCGATTACTGCTTTTAAACATACACGCAACTAAACTATTCCTATAAAGTAAGTTGAGTAGTGGTGGTTATAGTTAAAAAAGGGGAGGTTCTCTAGTGCTTTATATAAATGGTGAATGGCGAGATACAGGGAATAAATTAGATGTAACAAATCCTGCGACAGGAGAAATAATTAGCACTGTTGCTACAGGTGGTAAAACTGAAACTAAAGAAGCAATCGAAAGTGCGAAGAGAGCATTTGAATTCTGGGGTAAGACAACTGGAAATGAGCGCAGCAACTACCTGTTTCAAGTGGTTCAATTGATGAAAGAAAAAACAAAAGAATTAGCTGAAACAATTACACTTGAAAATGGTAAACCTTTACCAGATGCTACTCGTGAAGTAGCAGGTGCGATCGGCTATCTGGAATGGTATGCGGAGGAAGCTAAGAGAATTTATGGGGAAACAATTCCTGCAGCTGTAGCTGATAAACACTTAATGGTAATTCGCGAACCTGTTGGGGTATGTGCAGCTATTACACCATGGAATTTCCCGTTATCGATGATTACAAGAAAAATTGCACCTGCACTTGCTGCAGGTTGTACGATTGTTTTAAAACCGGCTGACTTAACGCCTCTTTCGGCGATAAAAGTATTCGAATGCTTTCATGAAGTTGGACTACCTGCTGGAGTTGCAAACCTGGTAATTGGCCCAGCTGAAGAAATTGGAAACGAGATGACGAGTAACCCAGACGTTCGTAAAATCACATTTACTGGCTCGACGCGTGTGGGGAAAAAACTTATCCGTGATTCGTCTGATACAGTGAAGAAAATATCAATGGAGCTTGGTGGACACGCACCGTATATTGTGTTTGAGGATGCTGATATTGACGCAGCAGTTAATGGTATCTTAGTGTCTAAGTTTATTAACTCAGGTCAAACTTGCATCAGCACCAACCGGATTTACGTAGCAGAAACTGTAGCTGATGAATTCTCAGGAAAGTTAGCTGAAAAGGTATCCAAATTAGTTGTAGGAAATGGATTAGAAGATGGCGTAAATGTCGGTCCAGTAATTAATAAAGTGGCTCTTGAAAAAGTGAAAAGTCAAGTAGAAGACGCTGTGAAACATGGTGGTAAAGTAATTGCGGGTGGTAATGTATTTACATTAAATAATGGTAGCGGTTACTTCTTTGAGCCCACAGTTATTCAATATGCAAGCGATAATATGAAGATTACAACAGAAGAAACATTTGGACCAGTTGCACCAATTTATACATTTAAGACGGAAGAAGAGGTAGTTGAAAGAGCAAACCATCCTGAATATGGTCTTGCAGCTTATTGTTATACGCGAGACATTGGTCGAGGCTTGCGAATGATGCGTGCTTTAGAGTTCGGAATTGTTGGTATTAATGATCCAGCTCCAGTGGTTGTACAAGCTCCGTTTGGTGGTATGAAGGAAAGTGGAATGGGAAAAGAAGGTGGTTGGTACGGACTAGAGGAGTACTTGGAGAAGAAGTTTGTATCGATCTTTATAAAGTAATTAAAAAATTGTTACTAATCTAGGGCTCTACATCAAAGTCTGTACTTGACAGCACATTCCACTACAGGCGGACGCTTTCCTGGGGGCGAACCTTGAGTCTCCTCGTCGCTAACGCTCCTGCGGGGTCTCAAGTTGTTCGCTAATCCCCAAGGAGTCGCCGCCTTTCGTTCCATGTGCTTTCATGGCATAAGATTTACATTAAATCAAGTGCATATTGTGGTTATGGCTCAATCTAGGTAACTAAATATAGTGTGGTAGACTTTTCTGCATTCTCCCAAAGATTACTTTCCCCATACTTAGTTTATATAGGATGTGGATTAAATCTACACAATTAATAAAGTAATGAACTTTAACAGGCGTGTTGATTAGGGGTTTATTGAATAATTTCACCCTTATTCCTCAGCTTCCTAATAAAATTTACCGTATAAATAATGCCAATTTTATAGATTGTAGCGAAGGGCTACTCGACTCCCGCGGGAAAAGCGAGACAGTCGAGACCCTGAGGCCAACATGATGTTGGTCACGAAGGCATTGTCACAGGACGTGACGCATTTAGCCTTCGTTCCTTTAGCGAAGGAAGCGGCTCGACGCTCGCCCGCAGGAAAGCGAGTAGCCCGTAGCGGAAATCAACCTTTTCTTTCATTAGAATTAGATAAAAATAGTTAATCAACACACCTGAAACTTTAATTTAATTTCAATAAAATAAGAGGGAGGATTTATTATGTCTCAAGTACATTTAAAAAAAAATGGACAAGAAATAGTTGTCCGCAATATTTTAAAAGAGGATCTTGCTGAAGTTGCCGCACTTTCTATGAAGTGTTTTGGACCTGATATGGCATTAAAATATGAGCATTTTGAAAGTCAGATTGAGTTGTTTCCAGAAGGTCAAATTTGTCTAGAATATAACGGTAAAATTGTAGGAACCGCTTTAAGTCTAATTGTAAATTTTGAAGATTACGGAGATAGTCACTCCTATTTTCAAATCTGTGATTTAGGATTTATTCGAAATCATAACCCTAATGGTAAAAACCTATATGGTATTGAAATTGGCGTACACGAAGATTTTAGAGGGTTACAATTGGGACGTCATTTGTATGATGGCCGAAAAAGAATATGTGAGAAACTTAACTTAGAAAGTATCTTAGTAGGTGGTCGTATACCTTATTACTATAAATATGCTGAGCAGATGAGTGCAGATGAGTATGTACTAGAGGTAATGAAAGGGAAAATATATGATCCTGTTTTAACATTCCAATTGAAAAACGGATATGTATTAAATAAAGTAATGCCAGGCTATTTACCTGGGGATGTTGAGTCATTAGAATATGCAACACTTTTGGAATGGAAAAATCCAGTTTACAAGCTTAAATTAGTATGAGTCTTTTGTCTGTTATGTTCGCCTATTTTAATAGGCGAACAGTGGATGCACATTGTTAATTGCGAATATTTAACTTCTTTAGTTATGTAAGCGCTTTCAATCGATTGTTATAAGAGTTCCATTAGAAGTAAATCTTAGGTAAAGGGAGGAGTTATAATGGTTATCGCTGATAAAGTTATTTCGAGTGAAGCAGTATTTACAGGTTTAGAAAATGAAGCAAAGCCAGCTGCTATTGCGATTAAAGGTAATAAAATCATTGCGGTAGGTTCGATGGAGGAAATAACACCATTTATAGGTTTAGACACGAAGGAATATCATTATGGCAACCAACTCATTATGCCAGGATTTCATGATGCGCACCTTCATCTCATGTTTGGTAGTCTTTTCTCGCATGCAAGTATTAATTTATCAGATGCTCATTCGGAAGAAGAGGTTGCTAGTTTAGTAAAACAATTTTCAGAAAACGTGCATGCTGATGAGTGGATTATAGGTTATGGATGGGATCATACAAATTGGGCAAAGAAATGCTTGCCGACACGTTTTTCTTTGGACAAAGTAGTTCCTAATCGCCCAATTATTCTTTTCCACGCAGAAGGTCATTATTCGTGGGTTAATAGTTTAGCACTTGAAAATGCAAGGGTTACAAATGAAACCGAAGACCCTCCTAATGGTACGATTCAAAAAAATGAAAATAATGAAATCACAGGAATTCTTCTTGAAACAGCAATGAATTTAGTTGTGGATATTGCTCTCGCATTTCCGGATAAACGGAAAGAAGAATTGTTTGAAGAGTTCTTAAAAAAATCAGCTCAATTAGGTATTACATCAGTAAATGATTTGTTTGCAAGTAGTTTTGATAAGTTAAATAGTTTCGATATGTATAAGGCATATGATGAAGCTGGAAAACTTACGACTCGCATTCATCTTTACCCTGAGTTAAATGATGATATAGATAGAGCGATAAGCTTGCGTGAAAAGTACAATTCCGAAAAATTACAGCTTGCAGGACTTAAGCAGTTTATTGATGGCGTTGTAACTGGACATACCGCATACATGTTAGATCCTTACTTAGACAAACCTACAACACGTGGGAGTACTGCTTTTCCTGTAGAAACGATCAAAAATTGGGTGACAAAAGCGGACAAAGAAGGATTTCAAATTCGCTTCCATACAATAGGTGATGGCGCAGTTAGGCTTGCTCTAGATATATTTGAAGCAGCAAGGATGGAGAATGGTGTGAGAGATTCACGACATGCGCTAGAGCATATTGAAGTGATTCATCCGACAGATATTCAGAGATTTAAAGAATTGGGGGTTGTTCCATCTGTACAGCCTTCTCATCTAGCATTGATGCCAAAAGAAAGTCATACTTTGCGTGTCGGTAAAGAGAAAGACCCTTATACGTATTTATGTAAAACGTTATACGACGCAGTCGAGTATATTGCTCTTGGTACAGACTATCCAATAACAACATTAGATCCTTTTAAAGAAATTTTTCATGCGATTACGAGACTAGACTTTACTGGTGATTATGAGTGGAATAGTCAAGAGCAGCTAACACTCGCAGAAGCGTTGAAAGCGTATACAAAAGGTTCAGCTTACAGCACATTCAGAGAAAAAGATTTGGGTACATTAGAAGTTGGAAAATTAGCAGATATTATTGTACTAGATAAAAACCTCTTTGAAGTAGAACATAAAGAAATTCTTCAAACGAAAGTTTTGTTAACAATTATGGATGGTGAAGTTGTTTATAGTGAATCAGTCTACTATCCTACTATTTTAGTTAATTGATCATTTTACCGGGAACATTTTTTTATTACTATTCGGGGAGTGAAAAAAATGAAACATTCAGTTAATTTGTCTAGATCGCTTTCTTTAACGTCTGTTGTTGTTACTGGGCTGGCCTTTATGGCTTTAACTACAGTGTTTAGCACATACGGCATAGCCTCTCAAATATCTCATGGTATGGTCGCTGGATCGTATGTACTTGCATTAATTGTGATGATGTTTACGGCTCATAGTTATGGTCAAATGGCAAAAGCGTACCCTATTGCGGGATCTGCCTATACCTATGCGCAAAAAGCGATTAATCCTCATGTTGGTTTCTTAGTGGGATGGGCAATTTTAATGGATTATCTCTTGATCCCAATGGTTAATTTTTTACTATTTGGTATTTTCTTCTCAGTTGCAATACCTGAAGTTCCACAGTATGTTTGGATACTTACATTAGTAGTTCTTGTGACGTTTGTAAATGTTAAAGGTGTAAAGTTAAGCGCAAATGTCAACATGATTGTAATAGGCTTATCGGTATTATTTATAATTGTCTTTTGCATCTTATCAGTTAAATCAATAGTAACTGGAACCGGGACTGGCATTTTATTTAACCTTGATCCCTTTTTTAATACCGAGGAATCATTTAAGTATATAGTTGCTGGTGCTGCACTATTATGTTTCTCTTTCCTCGGTTTTGATGCAGTTTCTACTTTTTCAGAAGAAGTAAAAAATCCGGAGAAAAACATACCGCGTGCAATATCTTTAGTAACAATAATTGGTGGATTATGTTTTGTAGTCGTATCTTATTTTGCCCATAATGTTTGGCCAGATTATACGAGTTTTAAAGATGCTGATTCTGCTTCCTATGAAATTGCTTTCCTAGTAGGCGGGAATGCCTTACAAGCAGCATTCCTAGCAAAAACTGCAGTGGTTGTATTTGGTTCCGCGTCCGCTTCTCAAGCAAGTGCTGCACGTGTATTATACGCAATGGGAAGAGATGGACAATTACCTAAAAATTTTTTTGGAAAACTAAATAAAAGAACGAGAACCCCGGTAAACAACATTTTATTAATTGGTCTTTTATCATTATCTGCGATGTTTTTAAGTCTAACCTTTGTCGCGTCTTTCATTAACTTTGGCGCCTTACTTGCATTTACTGCTGTGAATTTATCCGTTGTTTTTTTATATTACGGTAAACGAAAAGAACGCTCCTTAAAGGGGACTATCTTCTATTTGATTTTTCCATTAATCGGAGCAGTACTTACAACTTGTTTGCTTTTCAATCTAGATGTTTATTCGATTACTCTTGGTAGTGTTTGGTTAGGAATTGGTGTTATTTATTTATTATTTATGACAAAAGGTCTTAAGCATAAACCACCAGTGCTCAATGCAGTTCAGATTGATTAGTCGCAGTTTAAAACATTTAATGAAGCAGCTAAAAATATGTAAAGGGGATGGATGAATGACAGATAACACTACGCTTAAAAGGTCATTAGGTGTTTGGTCAATTGTTGCACTGGGATTAGGATATATGACGCCTACAGTGGTCTTTGATACGTTTGGAATTGTATCAAAATTAACAAATGGTGTAGTACCAATGGCGTATTTTGTCGCCTTGTTAGTAATGGTATTGACAGCGATTAGTTATGGAAAAATGGTACAGGTATTCCCGGCTGCTGGTTCAGCATATACATACACCCGGGAAACAATGGGGTCTCACCTAGGATTCCTCGTAGGATGGGCATCGTTATTAGATTATTTATTATTACCTTTAGTTAATGCATTAATTATTCGAATATATATGGAATCTCTGTTTCCGAATGTACCTGTTTGGATTTGGGTTTTTGCTTATGTCATTGTAGTTACTGCAATTAATGCTTATAGTATGGAATCAACATCGAGCTTAAACTTTATACTCGTTGTTTTCACGATTTGTTTAATAGGTATTTTCATAATACTTGCTTCTGTACAACTTTATCACGGTATGGGGAATGGTACTTTATTCACGATTCATCCACTATCACATGAAAATGTGAAATTAATAGCCGTTTTAACTGGGGCAACAGTAGTAGCTTTCTCGTTTATCGGTTTCGACGCAATAACAATGTATACGGAAGAAGCAAAGGATACATCAACAGTTCCTAGAGCAATCCTTCTAACTGTTTTAATCGGTGGGGGCATTTTCTTTATTGCTTCTTATTTTACTCAAGCATTATTCCCGGATGTTTCTGTGTTCGAAAATGTAGATGATACATTGCCGGAAATTGGTTTGTATGTAGGAGGGAAGTTATTCCAACTGCTCTTCATTGCAGGAGCATTCGCTGCTACTGTAGCTTCAGGACTTGCATCTCATGCAAGTGCATCTCGTTTGCTGTTTGTTATGGGCAGAAATGGTGTACTTCCTAAAAAAACTTTCGGATACTTACACCCTAAATTTAGAACGCCTGTTTTTACGATTGTTTTGACGGGAATCGTATCATTATTTGCAATAGGGCCAAATTTAGAATTAATTGCTTCAGTCATTAACTTTGGGGCATTAATTGCATTCACATTCGTTAACCTTTCTGTTATTGTTCATTTCTATATTCGTCAGAAAAGGAGATCAGGCAGTGAAACCTTTAAGTACTTAATTATGCCTTCTTTCGGAGCATTAGCTACTGGAGTTCTTTGGTATCATTTACACGCTGATGCATTTATAGGTGGAATCGTTTGGCTTATAATCGGAACCATTTACATGCTGTTTATTACAAGATTCTTTAAAAAAGAACTTGGAAGCATGGACTCTATTGATGACTTGGAGTCATTAGATAAAGAGATTTTTAATGAAGATAAGATTAAAGTCTTGAATTAACTATTTAGAGGATGAGAATCTCTTAGATAATCTTTCTCTTTTTAATGACAGAAGAAGTAAATAGAGGAGTGATTGCTTTGAAAGAAAAAATTCGACTGTATATAGAAGAAAATAAAGAAGAATTATTTAAAACAATTCAAGATGTCGTACGTATAAAAAGCGTTGTTGGTAATGAACAAGAGATGCAATTATACATGAAAAAAAAATATGAAGAACTTAACTTGATTTTGCATGAGATTGAACCAAAATATGAGAAGGTTTCAGCTCATGAAGCGTTTATTGATTCAGGTATTCCGTTTGAAGACCGAAAAAATATTATCGGAATACATAAAGGTGTCTCCGATGGTAAGTCATTAACGATTCATGGGCATGTAGATGTTGTTTCACCAGAACCATATTCAAACTGGACGATGGACCCATGGAGTGGAGATATTATTGGAAACAAGTTATACGGTCGAGGCTCTGCCGATATGAAAGCAGGACTTATTTCAAATTGGTTCGCATTGAAAACATTAATTGATTTAGGTTATCCAATTGCTGGAGATGTTCAGCTACATTCAGTAATAGAAGAAGAAGCTGGTGGTGGAGGCGGAGCTTTAGCATGTTTGGAGGAAGGCTTCGTAACAGATGGGTACATTTCGACAGAGCCACATAATTTGAATATGACAATAAGTCATGGGGGGATTATGTATTTCCGAGTGTACGTAAAGGGAAGAACAGCGCATGCAGGTTTAGCGCATGAAGGCATAAATGCTATTTCAAAAATGATGAAAATCCTTAGTGCGCTGGATGAATTAAGCGAATGGCGTGCTAAAAATGTTAAGTTTGATTTATTTGAAAAGGGATCTGGACAGTCCGTTCACTTAAACTTAGGTGTACTAAAAGCTGGGGACTGGGTATCGACAGTTCCAGGGGAAGCGATCCTCGAAGGAAGAATTGGTTTTATCCCAGGGGAAACTCGCGAAGAAATTAAGCAACTAGTACAAGACACGATTATGAAAGCTGTCATAGGCGATGAGTGGATGGCTAAAAATCCACCTGTTATAGAGTGGTTTGGATGGTCAACGGAGCCATGGTACCAAGACCCTGAGAACCCTTTTGTAAAATTATTCATCGAAAATGCAGAAGATGTTATGGGACATAAAGTCATAATGGTTGGAAGAGCTGGAGGAAATGATGCACGATTTACGCAGTATTACGGAAAACAAGGATTGTGCTTTGGGCCAATTGGAGAAAATATGCATGGACCAGATGAATGTGTTCATTTAGATAGCGTAGTAGAAGTAACTAATGTTTTGGCAAATTATATTATTAAGTGGAGCGAGAGTTAATCAACGTTTCTCTCTTTTCAATTAAATCGATGAAATAATTTTTGCATTCGAAATTGATTGAAAATTAAAATGATTTATTTCCGAGTAAATCACATTTTAGTAGTTGGCAAGCGTATTGTTTAAAAACATTTAAAAGAAAGGATGTATTTTTATGAAAAGAAATTATTCTGTTGAAGAACTTAAAATGTTAGACCAAAAGCATTTTCTACACCCTACTTCACCAGTAAAGACGGAAAATGGACCTGCATTTATTTTTACAGAAGGAAAAGGTGTTTATCTGTATGATATTACAGGAAAAAAAGTTATTGATGGTATGTCCTCGCTTTGGAATGTGAATATCGGACATGGAAGAACAGAACTTGGTGAAGTAGCGAAGGAACAAATGGATAAATTAGCCTTCAGTTCTTGTTTTGCAACGTTTAGTAATGAGCCTGCTATTCTATTAGCAAAAAAGTTAGCAGAATTAGCGCCTGGTGATTTAAATACTACATTTTTTACGTCTGGTGGTTCCGAATCCAATGATAGCGCCTATAAATTGGCTCGTCATTATTGGATATTAAAAGGGGAAAGTTCTCGAAAAAAAATTATCTCAAGATCGAGATCTTATCATGGGGTGGCAATCGGTGCTACAAGTGCGACGGGTTTAAAAGGATTTCGTGATTTTACAAATTCTAATGCTCCGGATTTTCTATTCGTAGATCATTTCTCCATACAGGCTTTACGTGATTTGATTGAAACTGAAGGTCCAGAAACAATTGCTGCTTTCATCACCGAACCAGTACAAGGTGCAGGGGGGATGCATGTTGCACCGGATAATTATTTCAAAGAAATTCGTGAAATTTGCAATGAATACGGTATTTTGATGATAACTGATGAAGTTATTACGGGATTTGGTAGGACGGGTAAGTTCTTTGCGATGGAACATTTTAATGTGGTACCGGATATGATGTGCTTTGCAAAAGGTGTTACTAGTGGATATGCACAATTAGGTGGTGTCATGATCTCAGAGAAAATACACCAAGAATTTTCTGAGTTATCAGAAGGAACTATATTGCATGGATACACTTATAGTGGTCATCCAATGGCCTGTGCAGTTGGGTTGAAAAACATTGAAATTATAGAGAAAGATAATTTAGTAGCAAATGCAGAAATTCGTGGTCAAGAGCTATTAGCAGGGTTAAAAGTATTACAAGCGAAGTATCCATTTATTGTAGATGCAAGAGGTTTAGGTTTAATGGCAGGTATAGAAATCTCTTATGAAGGAAGACTCCTCGCTCCACAAATAGTGACAGAGGCTGCAAAGTTGGGATTAATATGTCGCTCTGTTGTACTAGATGCTCAAGATATTGTTGTATTTTCACCACCATTAGCAATAAGCCAAAAGGAGTTAAGAGATTTATTAGATATTCTAGAAAATGCGATTCGAGAAGTAGAGAATCAGGTATTGGCAAATAAGTTGTAATACGAAAGGTGAGGTAATTATATTGAGGAAAAATTTATTTATCAATGGGGATTGGATAGAAGCAGCAGAGTATACAGAATTATGCTCTCCATATAGTAGCGAGGTCATTGCAGAAATACCGAAGGCAAATGCCGAGGAAGGGCAAGGGGCAATTATTGCAACTGGTGGAGAATCTGAAGGGAATATCTTACAACCTACCGTACTATTAAATGTAAAACCGGAGCAGAAGGTTTCCTGTCAGGAGGTATTCGCACCAATCGTATCTATTATGAAATTTACATCAATTCAAGAGGCATTTGATCAAGTAAATGACTCCAAATATGGTTTGCAAGCTGGTATTTATACAGATAATATCCATGTTGCTTTACAGGCAACGCAAAAACTCCATGTAGGTGGTGTCATTATAAATGATATTCCTACATTCCGTTTAGATCATCTACCATATGGTGGCGTAAAGGAAAGTGGTATGGGAAGAGAAGGGCTGAAGTATGCAATTGAGGAAATGACAGAAATGAAACTTGTAGTTATAAACCAAAACTAAAAAAATAGGTAGGAGGAAATATAATGATAATTGGTGTACCTAAAGAAATAAAAAATAATGAAAATCGAGTAGGAATTACTCCAGCAGGTGTTGTGGCGTACAAAAAAGGTGGTCATGAAGTAATAATTGAATCGAGTGCAGGGCTAGGTAGTGGATTTACAGACCAAGATTATTTAGATGTAGGCGCTCAAATTACTAAATCAACTAAGGAAGCTTGGGATGTTGATATGGTGATTAAAGTGAAGGAGCCGATTCAGGAGGAGTACAAATATTTTAAAGAAAATCTAATTCTCTACACATACCTACATTTAGCTCCAGAGCCAGAATTAACGAAAGCTTTGCTTGAAAGTAAAGTTACTGGAATTGCTTATGAAACAATTCAATTAGATTCAGGTGCCTTACCATTGTTAACGCCAATGAGTGAAGTTGCAGGCCGAATGTCTGTACAAATTGGTGCACAGTTTTTAGAAAATTCCAAAGGAGGCAAAGGAGTTCTCTTAGGTGGTATTCCTGGTGTTGCACCTGGAAATGTAGTAATTATAGGTGCTGGAGTTGTCGGGACGAATGCTGCGAAAATGGCAGTAGGATTAGGTGCAAACGTAACAATTTTAGACGTTAATATTACACGCTTAAGTCAAATAGATGATATGTTCCAAGGACGTGTTCGTACACTTGCATCAAATACCTACAATATCGCTGAAGCAGTAAAAACAGCAGATTTGTTAATTGGTGCTGTGCTAATTCCAGGTTCACGTGCACCACAATTAGTTTCAAAAGAAATGATTCAAACGATGCAAAAGGGATCTGTTGTAGTGGATGTTGCGGTAGATCAAGGGGGTTCAATTGAAACAATTGATCGCATTACTACCCATAGTAATCCTACTTATGAAGTATACGGTGTTGTGCATTACGCAGTTGCGAATATGCCAGGTGCTTGCGCGCGTACCTCAACAATGGGCTTGTCAAATGTAACTGTTCCATACGGTTTGCAAATAGCTAATAAAGGCTATCGCCAAGCTGCTTTAGATAATCCTGTTTTAGCGAAGGGGATAAACATTGTAAATGGAAAAATAGTATATAAAGCGGTAGCTGATGCACATGGATTACCATATACGGATCTACAAGCAGAATTAGCAGCAGACTCAACTTCGGTTTTAGCAGTTAAATAGAATACGAGACATAATTTTTTCTATTTTTAAATTTCGATTAATTTTCAAAACACATGAAAGAGCTAGATTATGCGTAAGCCCGTAATCAAATAACGCATATAAACAAACCAGGCACCTCCTGTACGATAGACGTTACAATTAGGGAGGTGCTTTTTTTATGTCCACTACAAAACTAACAATAAGGAACTATGGCGTAAACTATGCTTTGTAACTGTGGGTAGCTCCTACTTTGTTTGAACCTGTATGATTCATTTACAAACGTCACTGCCTTTTCTAACTGTCCTTTGATGGCTCAAATTCTACTCGCTGAGAGCTTTCGTCCATCATTTTTTTGAGTTCGCTTTTTCTAATCTTTACATGATTGTCTGCAGATTGAAGTCTATATAAAACTATAATCTGCACATTCATTCAACAATAAGTACTTCTGCGATAGCATGGGTATTGTAGTTCCAAAAAAGTAGGTTAATAAAAGTGTTGGGAGACGTGTTCAACTTCAAAAAGAATGTAAGCTTTATATTGAACATTGAGAACTGAAAGCATGTTCAGTCAAATTCCAATCATAAAACTACTTATAAAAACAGGTTTTTAACGTTACCTGTTTTTCATATAGAGTAAAAGCTAATAGGGATAGAAATCATTGGGCAAAAAAATAGCAAACATAGATGGGTTGTATTTATTTCTGTATTATTTACTTATTTGTTAATGGCGAGCCAACGAACCGCCCCAGGACTGATTACAGACCAATTGATGCATGATTTTAATGTAACAGCATCAACGATTGGGTTATTGATGAGTACACAATTTTTTGTCTACACGAGTTTGCAAATTTCGATGGGGATTTTAGCTGATCGATTTGGGCCAAATTTTTTCTAATTATTGGTGCTACTCTTACAGGTTTAGGGACAATTATTTACAGTATGGGTACACATGAATTCGTCCTGTTTTTTGCCAGAATACTAACTGGGGTAGGGGATGCGACCATATGGGTTAACATGGTGCTAATTTTGGCCCAATGGTTTCATACCAAAGAATTTGTTCGATTAATTGGCTTGGCGGGCATGACAGGAAGTCTTGGTTTCTTATTAGCGACAGTACCTTACTCCACGTGGATACTTTTATTTGGTTGGAGGGTAACATTCTTCTCAGTAGGACTACTATTATGTTTATGTGGCATTCTCCTTTATTTTGTACTTGTGAAAAAAACAAAACAAATTTTGAGGGATGAGCAAGAAGTAGATACAGCAGAAGTGCAACGTGAAAAAACATCCGTTTTACTACGAAGAATATTTACAAATCCGCAAGCATGGGCTCTATTCTGTTGCCATTTTGGGGTAGTTGGCGGTTATGTAGGATTTATCAGTTCATGGGCAGTACCATATGGGATGAATATATATGAAATGACTCGTTCAGATGCCAGTCAGCTGATTATGATCGGTCTTATCGGAGCACCTCTGGCTAGTTGGATTTCAAGTCGGTTAGAAACAATTAATAAACCGTATATTGTCGTTCATCTCACTGTTTTATTAGGGTGGTTTTCTTTCCTTTTATGCAATGGGCATCCGTCCTTTTTCTTTCTAATTATTATTTTCTTTATCATTGGCTTTGGATATGGGACAAGTGCGTTAACTTTTGCAGCTGTTCGTCAATCTTTTAAACTGGAGGAATCAGGAATTGTTTCAGGGATTGCAAATACGGGCGGCTTTCTAAGTGCTGTATTGCTACCCATCATTTTTGGATATATATTGGAACATTTTCAATTAACTTCAGGAAATCTATTTGATGGCTATTACTATGGTCTTCTCCATCGTTGGTTTGATTGGAGTGACTTTATTTAAGGAAAATGTAAATAAGAATAACAAGCAGGGGTGAAGAGCATCTTTTGCTCCTGTTTTTTATTCCTTTGTCAGCCTGATTTACTAGGCTCTTCTCCCCCAAGAATCTTTGCCCTGTGCGAAAGCGAAGCGTCAGCTCAAAGCGCCCTTCTTAGTATTGAAAAACAAAATGGGTGTCGAGCCCCAAAACAGAATCACTAAAGCTCCTTTCGTTCGTTTTATAGGAATACTTTGAAGATTTATCGAAACAAAATTGCTCTTTATCGAAACTATTTGAGCTTTTATCGAAACAAAATCTCATTTTATCGAAACTATTTGAGCTTTTATAGAAAAACAAGCTCTTTCTATCAAAGCAATCAACCACACGTTTTGGTGTTGAGCCAGGCTATATAAAAACAGTAAAAGATTAGGTATAATTATTATTTAAGAAAAGAAAAATTATGATTAGATTAAATCTAGTATAGAAGGGGGGCAAACGTAAATTGGCAAATAATAATAAAACGGTTATCCGTTCAATGGATATTTTAAACTTATTTATCGATAATACTGAGCTGACATTTCAAGAAGTAATTGAGTTATCAGGAATCCCTAAAACCTCTGCTTTCCGCATGTTGAAATCTTTCGAGGAAATGGATTTTTTAGAAAAGGGAACCGATGCAAAATATCGGTTAGGCATTCTTTTCCTTAAATTTGGACATCTCGTATCAATGCGCCTAGATGTGCGGAAAATTGCAGAACCAATTATGAATGAGCTACATAATGATGTAAAAGAAGCGATTAATTTAATCGTTCGTGATGGTGACGATGCTGTATATATCGAGAAAATAGATACGAAGCAAAAAGTTCGACTCTACACAGCAATTGGTAGAAAAAGTCCTCTTTATGCAGGGGCATGTCCCCGTGCTGTATTATCCTTTTTACCAGATGCAGACATAAAGGAATACCTCGAATCGGTAGAACTTAAATCATTTGCAAAGGGGACGATTACAGAAAAGGAAAAGCTTTTTGAAACGATTGTGCAGGCTAGAGAACTTGGTTATACAATCAGCCATTCAGAATTAGAAAATCATACATCTGCTGTTGCAGCACCGATTTACGATCATAAAGGAGAAGTCGTTGCAGCAATGAGTATTGCGGGACTAGAAACTAATTATCGAGGGGAAAACGTTGAAATCTTCGTCGATAAACTTAAGAAGGCTACCGCAGAGATTTCTAAACAATTGGGGTATGAGCCGCAATAAAAAATGGGTAGTCTCAAGAGTCATTTGAGATTACCCATTTTGCGTTGGAGTTGATAATTTATGGATGACATTTTTTAAAATATATGCACTGTATTTTAGTTGATTGTAGTGGAGACTGGGCGACTCCTTGGGGATCAGCGTCACAGATGAGACCCTGGAGCGAGCAACGCGAGTGAAGCGGCTCATCGGACGCCCCCAGGAAAGCGCCCAGTCGGAACGGAAATCAACCACACGGTTTGGTGAAAAGCCTAATTTTTAGGGAATATTTTTATCTAAATAGGCTATAACCTTTTTAAATGGAGCCCAAATGCTAATTCATTTCGTTTTCTTTCTTGATGTATTAATGCTAATTGAGCTTCTTCAAGAGAGACCTCTTTAAAGTAGACTCGACTATTTGCTTGCATTTGTGCTAATGATGGTAAATCGGCAGAAATCACTTGAGCTATTTTAGGATACCCACCAGTAGTTTGACGATCTGCCATTAAAATAATAGGTTGCCCACTAGAGGGCACTTGAATCGTTCCAAATGTAACCCCCTCGGATAATAATTCAAATGGCTCTTTTAATTGAATAGACTCTCCTTCTAATCGGTAGCCCATTCGATCTGCGTGGGTTGTGATAGTGTAAGGCGTTGAAAGGAATTTTTTAAAACTTTCTTCATCGAAATGTTCATATTCAGAGCCCCTTATGAAGCGAATTGTTTGCGTTTTTTTAAATGTAACAAATGGTGTGTAATCAGCTGACCAAGAAAGGAACGTTGGTTCTTTTTTTAATTGGTTAAAAAGATCTTCTCCTAATTCTGATCGTCTTTCTAATTCAATGACATCATTCTTCAGCAATTTTCTTCCGTGAAATCCTCCAATCCCAGCACGTATGTAGGTGCTTTTACTGCGCATCACTTTGGGCACTTGCATTCCGCCACTAAATGATACGTAGGCTCGGCAACCACTAATCGCAGCATTAAATTTTAAAACAGAGCCTTTTTGAATGAAAAGTGGTCGCCACATTGGTGCTTCTTTTCCGTCTATTGTCGGTTGTAAATTGCCACCTGTAATAGCAATCAGTTCATCCGTTTCAAATAAAAGGGTTGTTCCATATAGTGTCACCTCAAGAGCGCCTTCTCCTTCTGCATTTCCAACAAGTAAATTCGCAATTCGTAAGGAAATTGAATCCATTGCTCCTCCGACGATAACACCAAACTTTTGTAGCCCATATCTTCCTAGGTCTTGAATGGTTGCCAGCATACCTGGCTGTAATACTTTTATGCCCATGTTTTCATCTCCCCGTCGTTCTTATATTCTTCCAACGAAATTGGGACAAACTGAATTCGATCACCCGGTTGTAATAAGGTTGGAGGAGACTGTTCAGGTAGAAACAAACGAAAAGGTGTTCGTCCGATGATTTGCCATCCCCCTGGCGTTTCTAATGGGTAAATACCTGTTTGATTTCCTGCAATTCCAACAGATCCCGGAGTAATCGATAACCGTGGAGTTTCTTTACGAGGTGTTGCAATTTGTCTGTCCATTCCTCCCATAAACGGAAAACCTGGAGCAAAGCCTATCATGTAAACAAGATATTCTACAGAAGAGTGAATTTTAATAACTTCATTAGGTGTTAAACCATGATAAGAGGCTACAAATTCTAAATCTGGCCCCATTTCACCACCATATACTACAGGGATTTTTACGACACGTTCCTTTGTTGTTTCAATTATGTGAGATTGATTCATTAAAGAAAGAATTGTTGCTTTCACCTTTTCGTAGGGCATTTCGCCTTCTTTTCCTATAGTGGAAAAGTATACTTCAACCGGATTGTAATAAACTGTCACATTATTATAGGCAGGCACAACCTCGATGAATCCTTCAAATGGATTTCTCTCTAATAAATTCAATATAGTTTTAACTTTATTGTGAATCGCTTCACTGATTCCTTCACCTACATGAATGACTAGTGCAGAATCACTCAAAGGTCTTATTTGTACATTCTCTTTTAAATTCAGCATAAAACCATCTCCTGGAGTTTCGTAATTCGGTATGTAAGTTTTAAATAACGGATTATTAATAGTATATTTAAACAATAAACGAAAACAAGTTTAATTTAAATGAAAATTTTTAAAAAAATATTCTTTCTCAAAATTTGAAATTTGCACTTTTCAGTAATAATAAAATATGTTAAGATTTTTTTAAATTTCAAAACTCAAGTTCCGAATATCGGTACAAAAAATTGTAAACGTATTCAGTGTAACTATTTTAGTGGGAAGAAAATGGGGGAAGAAGATGTTTCGAGTTGATTTAAACTGTGATTTAGGGGAAAGTTTTGGTCGTTATCGACTTGGGGAGCAAGAAGAAATCTTAAAATATGTAACCTCTGCTAATATTGCTTGTGGATTCCATGCTGGAGATCCAACTGTTATGCGAGAGACAGTTAAGCTAGCCATTGCTAATGGTGTGAAGATCGGGGCACATCCAGGCTTACCGGATTTAAATGGCTTTGGACGACGTGAGATGAACATCACACCACAGGAAGCCTATGATATGGTTGTTTATCAAGTGGGAGCATTGCAAGGTTTTCTAACGACTTACAATGCAACTATGCAGCACGTAAAGCCGCATGGAGCACTTTATAATATGGCTGCTAAAAATCCGGCGATAGCTGAGGCAATCGCACAAGCGATTTATGATATTTCACCTTCACTTGTGTTATTCGGTCTCTCAGGTAGTGAATTAACAAAAGCTGGAGAAAAAGTAGGGCTTCAAACAGCCCATGAAGTGTTTGCAGATCGTACCTATCAAAAGGATGGTTCTTTAACATCTCGTAAGCAATCTGATGCATTGATTACCGATAAGGACCAAGCTGTGAATCAGGTTGTGAGAATGGTGAAAGAGAGAATTGTGCTGTCACAACAACAAATCGAAATACCATTACAGGCAAATACAATTTGTATTCATGGGGACGGGGAACATGCTGTAGAGTTTGCAAAATATATTCATTCAAGATTATCACAACATCAAATATCAGTACGTGCAATCAAGGAGGGGTAGTCTAATGGGAGCAAAAATAACGGAAGTTAGTGAAGTAGTAATCGAACAAGAGAAAAAAGGTAAATTTGTTAAGAAAACAGCAAGTAAAAGTGTGTTAATAGGAGCTGCCTTTTTAATGGCTACCTCATCAATCGGACCAGGTTTTTTAACACAAACGACAGTATTTACACAGCAATTAGCGGCTAGCTTTGGGTTTGTCATTTTAATTTCATTAATTTTAGACATTGTTGCACAGGTAAACGTTTGGCGAATCATTGCTGTTTCTGGCTTGCGAGGGCAAGAAATTGCCAATAAGGTGTTACCTGGATTAGGTGTGCTCCTTGCAATTATGATTGTTATAGGTGGTTTAGCCTTCAATATTGGGAACGTTGCTGGAGCTGGATTAGGGTTAAATGCAATGCTTGGCGTGGATCCAATTGTTGGTGCCATTGTAAGTGCACTATTTGCTATTTTTATATTTATCTATAAAGAAGCAGGGAAGGCAATGGACAAGGTTGCGCAAATTGCTGGGGGTGTCATGATTCTACTCATGCTATTCGTTGCTTTTAAAACGTCACCACCTGTAGGAGAAGCGATTGTGAACACCGTTTGGCCTAAAGAAATCAGCTGGTTTGCGATTGTAACTTTGGTTGGTGGATCAGTAGGAGGTTATATTACTTTTGCTGGTGGTCACCGACTTTTGGACGCTGGCATTAAAGGACAAGAATCATTGCCAGAAGTAACAAAAAGCTCTGTGACAGGGATTTTGATTACTGGCATTATGCGTATTGCTTTATTTTTAGCGGTTCTTGGTGTTGTTTCAAAAGGTTTAGTTATTGATCCTGCGAATCCACCTGCATCTGTTTTCGAACTAGCTGCTGGTAATATTGGTTATCGTATGTTTGGGATGATTATGTGGGCTGCAGCGATTACTTCTGTTGTAGGTGCAGCTTATACATCCGTTTCATTTATTCGTTCATTCCACCCTAGCATTGAGAAATATCATAATTGGGTGATTATCGCATTTATCGTCATTTCAACAACAACTTTTACTTTGGTTGGAAAGCCTGTTAATGTGTTAATTTTGGTAGGTGCATTAAATGCATTAGTTTTACCATTAGCACTTGGCATTATATTAGTTGCTGCACACAAAAAAGAAATTGTTGGTACATATAAGCATCCACGTTGGTTAACTGTCACTGGAGCAATAGTAGTTGTGCTTATGGGATATCTCAGCATTAATACATTAATTGAAGAAATTCCAAAAATTTTTAGTTAATCTAACAACCAACCATCCATGAACATCTTTTCATGGATGGTTATTTTATCTTTATTCAGCAGAAGACTCCCATCTCTATAGGTGGTGAGATGAATGCGATTTTTGTGGGTGTCAAAACACCTACTGAAATAGAGGAACCCAGGCTAAGAACTTCACATCCTGTGAAAACGCCTGAGTGACCAACATCGTGTTGGCCTAAAGCCTCCGGCGGATGTCACGGATTTTCAAAGGAATGAATTGTGCCGGCACAATTCAAAATCCGGACGCAATTACGCCAAGGCATAATTGATAAGGAGTGAATGGATGATGACAGTATATAGTGCTTTAGAGCCAAATGAAATCCGTAAACTTATTCGCAATCAAGAAATTTCTGGACCAACTTCAGGCATGTCGATTGGGTTTACACAAGCAAATTTAGTGATTTTGAAGAAGGAGCATGCGTTTGACTTTCTATTATTTTGTCAGCGGAATCCAAAGCCATGCCCATTATTAGATGTGACAGAACCTGGATCATTTATACCTTCAAAAATTGCTAAAAATGCAGATATTCGCAAGGACATTCCGAAATATCGTATTTATCGGGATGGTATTTTAACGGAAGAAGTTTTAGATATTACAGATTATTGGGAAGAGGATATGGTAGGTTTTTTAATCGGGTGTAGCTTTACATTTGAAACACCTCTTCTTGAAGCAGGTATTCCAATAAGACATATTCAAGAAAATTGTAATGTGCCAATGTATAAAACAAATATCGCGTGTGAAAAAGCGGGTGTATTTGAAGGGCCAACTGTTGTCAGTATGCGTCCTATGACACCAGAAGATGCGATTCGTGCAATCCAAATTACTTCGCGTTTTCCAAATGTACACGGTGCACCAATTCATATTGGTAGTCCTGAACAAATAGGTATTACGGATATTTCAAAACCAGATTTCGGTGATGCTGTGTCCATTAAGCCAGGGGAAATACCAGTATTTTGGGCTTGTGGCGTAACCCCTCAGGCAGTAGCAATGGAAAGTAAACCCTCTATTATAATTACCCATGCACCGGGTCATATGCTAATCACTGATATTAAGGAAACAAGCTTGAGCATACTTTAAGGCATGATCGAAGACATCTATTTGTTTTTCTGCATAACAAAGCGTGGTGAGGTTAGGACAATATCAATTTCAGAAATCTAAAAAGCTGGTGAGATTTTACAAAGAGTAAAATTTCACCAGCTTTGATTTGTTAAGTGGATGTAGATCAATCTATAATTGAATACCGAACACAGGGCGGTGCACGATATCATTTTACAAAGCAACAGGATGATGATGATGTAACGTATTCTTCTCCAGAAGGTGTGGAATACGAATTAACAAAAACAACTAATGGTTTTGAATTAAAAGATACGTCAGAAACAATCCGTTACTTTGATGCACAAGGTCGAAACTATGAAATAAAGGACGAAAAAGGCAATCGTATAATTTATACGTTTGAAAATTCAACAAGTTCCCGTGTAGTGAAAATTACGGAGCGTACAGGCATTGCCGAAACAGGTCGCTCTATTGATTTATCGTATAACGTGAATGGATATCTTTCAAAAGTAACTGACTTAAATGGCAATACAACAGAATTGAATTATGAGCAAGTTGATGGAACAAATTATTTAAAGTCCATTACGTATGCGAAGAGTTCAAAAGTAGAAAAGACTATCAAATTTAATTATTATCCAACAACAAAACGCTTAAAATCAGTAACAGATGCCAATGGAAATGTGGGTAGTATTGAATACGATGATGCTTCGAATCGCGTGACAAAGTTGGTAGATCCTCGTAGTGACAGCATCTTTAGTTCTTTACAATATTACGATCGTTATATAATTTATGGAATAAAACACAGTATTCCTATTCATCATTGGATGCTCCGACAGTAAACGTTACATCTATTGTTGAGAATTTCGGGTCAAAAGATGATGCTACGACAACAAATTATAAATGGAATAAAAACCTTTTAGAAAAAGAATCTGAGCCAGATAAGGATACGGGAGCAGCATCAGTAGAAACAAGTGCAAACTATGATGGTAAAGGTAACTTAACATCAGCTGATACAACTGGTGGACAATCTTTAAAACAAGAAGTAGATGATAAATCAAATGTGACGAAAATTACTTACTCAAGTAAGGTCTCTGAAAAATACATTTACGATGAAAAAAGTAATCTAAAATCAACTACTACGAACTTTGGTTTAACGGACTTCAATGAGTACGACAATACGGTAATATTATTCGTAGCGTTAGCAAATGTAACAAGATATGCTGGTCAATATGTTGAAATCAAAGGAAAAAAAGGTGAACCTGTAACAGTTTCAGGTTGGGGCTATACGACGAGCGCAGTAACAACTGGTAAATTCACAATTAGTCTGCTCCTCACAAACGCGAGTGGCACCTCTAAAAAATATGAGCTACCATTTATGCAAAGCGAGCATGCGGCTAATGGATGGCAATTTGCCAAAAATACTTTCATTGCAGACGAGGATTTTGTCAGAGCGAAAGTATATGTCAATTATGATAATCGGACAGGCTATAGCTATTTTGACAATATTAAAGTAGAACAAACAGGTTCAGCCGTTTCAAAATCATATACAAATTTCGGTACAAATCTTTCAGAAGAAACAGATGCACAAGGAAATATAACGAAATTTAGCTATGATGCAAACGGCAATGAAAAAAGCGAAACAGACCCGAATAATGTAGTTAAATTAAGAGGATATGATGCACTTGATCGCTTAGAATCCATTTCAATAGGTAATGGCGTTAAGGCTATTAAATCATCTTATGGGTTTGATAAACAAGGAAATGTCACAAGCCGTACCAATCCTCTTGGTTATGTAACATCCTTTAAATATAATGCTATAAATGCAGTTGAACGAGAAACAGACCCATTAGGCAAATATCGCTATTACGAGTATGATGGTGAAACAAATGTGACACTAATTGAATGTGGTGATGGGACAAACAAGTCCTCAGTTTCTTTCACATATGATCTTAAAAATAACGAGAAATCAAAATCTGTAAACGGTACAAAGCTATACGATAAAACGTATTTTAAGAATAACCTTTTAAAAACAATTCAAGTGAATGGCGTTTCAGCACCATATGAATTTAACTATGATGATAGTAAACGACTTATATATGCCAAAACACCAGATGGCTATAGTTTGACAAATGTGTATGAAACTGCAAAAGAAAATCCAGCGAATGGACTGCGTACTTCTTATACAGAGTCTATGAATGGAGTTAATGCTAGCACAAAATTTGCTTATGATGGATTGCAACGCTTAACTTCGATTACAACTGCCGGTGGTAAAAACTATAATTACTACTACAATGAATCGAGTCAGCCCGTACGCCTTCAAAGTGCTAGCTCGACGCAGCTGCTAGATTTCGATACAGATGGTCAATTGACAAAGCAATCGATTTTCGGGAAGGAGTTACTACAACTTCGCTATCAGTATCAAGCAAATGGTAATATTAAAACGTATTTTGATGGGACTAAAACACATACGTATAAATATGATTTTGCAGACCGTTTGGCTTCATGGGATAATGGCACAAAAGGGATTACCTATGATTATGATGATGCTGGAAATCTATTAAACCTAAACGGCAAATCTTACACTTATAACGAAGCCAACGAAATAAAAGGTTTTACCTATGATTTTGAAGGTAATTTGACAAACGACGACCGTCTAACTTACACATGGGACGGGCTTGGCCAACTAACACAAACAACGGAAGTAGCAAATCCAGCGAACAAAGTAACCTATACGTATCACCCAGATGGTTTACGAAAATCGAAAACAGACGGTGCAACAACGTATAAATATTACTATGATGGCTCTAATTTAGTCCGTATCACAGATGCAAATCAAAAAACGATTTGGTCGATTACTTGGAACAACGGAAAAGTAGTAAATCTGACAAACGCAGCAGGGGAATCATTCGAATACGTAACGAACCACCGTGGTGATGTCGTTCGCATTCTAGACCAAAATGGTGCAACCATTGCGACATACGATTATGATCCATGGGGTAACCTACTATCAGCTGAACCAACCGACAGTCGTATAAAAGGACAACCTATTCGCTACGCGGGCTATGTCTACGATACCGAAACAAAGCTATACTATTTACAGGCTCGTTACTACGATCCAGCAACAGCACGTTTCATCTCTCGTGACCCAGATCCAGGAGACGAAGATGACCCTGTAACAATGAACGGTTACACATATGGGGATGATAATCCAGTAATGAAAACAGACCCAGATGGTAAATGGGTATGGCTCGTTATCAACGCAGGTTTTGCGATCTACGATGGTTATAAAGCGTATAAATCAGGGAAAAACAAAAAGCAAATTGCCTGGGCAGTGGCATCGAATTTTCTTCCTATCGGAAAACTGAAGCGCCTATATCGTGCAGTAAAGGTTGCTCAGGGTACAAGTAATGCCGCACATAGTGCTGCTCAATTTGCTAAATTAAAAACACATTATCAGCAAGCTCAAAAGTACGGTAGGCTGGAACAAGAACACTATCGAACGGAAGAATTAGATATTACGGTAATATTTCACCGGCTAAAAAAGCTGGTGAAATGGCAGGACGGAGAGTAGTTAGAGAATGGAACCCTTCAACTGGCCGAAAGAGAACATGGCATGAAACTGTAGACCATAATGGCAGGGTAAGACAAGTGAGACCTGAAACTGGTGGATCAAAGGGTTCATTACCGATTTGATAAAAATGGAAGATATATAGGGAAGTGGTGAAAAAATGGGACAGCCAACTAAAGAAGAGATTATTAATAAATTGAAAATGATCTTACAAGGAAAACTATCAAGAGAAGAAGTTGCAGATTGGGCGTCAGAATATGTATTGCAGGATGAACCAAATATCTCGGATGAGACTGTTTGGCAGCTTCTTAAAGTTGTTTTTGGAGTCGATTTACTAGATAGCCCAGATGAATATTTACATGGAGAGCAAGACATTAAGGATTGGATAGACGTATATTCAATTAGATAATGAATGAAACCTTGATGTTGGTTTGATGTTAACGGGGACAGCCCGCTTCAAAATGACTAAATTGAGTTGAGATTATATCACCTCTCTTGAAGTCTCTTGAAGCGGGATTTTTTCTTCCCATCGGAAAAGTGAAACGTGTTTTTCGTGCAGTAAAGTTTGCAAAAAAAGCTAGTTGTAATTGCTTTGTCGAAAGGAACAAAGGTTTTAACGGATCAAGGAGAGAAGAAAATCGAAGACATTGAAGTCGGAAATATGGTTCTCGCTAAAGATGATGAGACAGGTGAAATGGCTTACAAAGAAGTCGAATGGCTCTTCCAACGTGACGTTGAAGAAACATATAATATTACTGTTGGTAGCGAAGTTATAACGACGACTGACGAGCATCCGTTTTGGATTGTTGGCACAGGTTGGGTGGAAACCAAGAACCTTGTAGTAATTTATTCTCCAAAATATTAATAGGAGTGATATTTATGGAACCGCTTGTTTACGGAGGATTTCCACTTGTTAGCGAAACGGAAGACGATGGTTTTATTTATGGCACAATAACCGACCATTTTGATTTTGAGTGTGAGGAAGATGATAGTTGTACTTCAGGGGACGGGTTTGTTCAAGCACCTGACGGGAGTAGAGCAGGAGTTATATGGGAGATAGAAAAGGAACCCTCTTTATCTATTTGTATTGAGCCAGAAAAAGATAGATGGGGAGTTTACAATGTAAGTTTTGTTAAACCAATAAAATCAATGGATGACTTAGTTTTTAATTTTAGAACAGTGTTACCGTTGATAAAAGAGGCATACTACCAGCAAAGGATAGAAAATAAATAGTTAGTACTAAAATAAAGGAACCCCTATATAGGCGTTTCCTTTATTTTAGGTTCTATAATATTTGTTGGGGTATTCACATAATTCCACGCTACGATTTACCATCTAAAAAAGTTCGTTGTTTTAAAAATATGTTAGGTTTTTAATTAAAAAAGAGAACTAAAAGACAACTCCGGGATGAACTGCCCCGTAAAAGTTAGACATAAAATCTAACTTTTACGGGGTGTTTTTTATGAGCGAATTTACATCAGATGAAAAAAAGAGTCGTATTACGTTATATAAATGGACAAGAAAGTATCCATCACATTGCTCGAGAAGAAGGGGGAAAGGAAACAGAATTAAGGACTTGGATCAGCATGGTATTTTTACTGTTAATAACAAATACTTTATATACTTGCACCTAAAGAAAAAAACTTAAATATCTGCTCAAACTGATGTTCATTACATGAACTTATCCACGCCGTTTGTGGCCGAGCGGGACCTTGATGTAACTCCTTATATGAGTAAGGGCTACCTTATAGATAAAGTTCAAATAATTAGTGATACCCAATTAAGCAGTATCGTTTTCCCTGGTTTAACGTTCCAATGTTTCTGAGTGAATATTATATTATGATATGTAGAGAACCCTGTAGCTCATCGGAGAATGCGATAAGCTACAGGGTTCCTTATTTAACGAGAAATTCTTTACTATATTTAATTACTCTGTAATCAGTATCACCGCTGGGGTGTTAAGCGAGCCAGCTGTAGAAGTATAGACTGAATGTGTAACACTAGTTCCTTTAGGTACAGAAAATGTAGCAATCCGAACACCTTGGGTTTTGGAAGACATTGTAGGAACACCGTAAGTTGGACCATTGTTCCAACGTACAGCACCGCCATATGAACCTCCGTGACCTGTCAAATATATGCATTTTTAGTATAACATGATGTGTTTTTCGATTTAAATGTTTTACATGACATTCTATTAGCTGGTTTAGGTTAATAAGTCTTTAGTTTTGCCCCATTTATTTTCGAAAATAAGATGTTCTAAAGAACGCCTTTTTTCCCAATTAGCTAACTCTAAAATGGGTTTTTCTGGGTAATCATTAGTATAACCAATTGATATAAGAGCAATAGGATCAATGTGTGGTGGTATTTCTAAAATGTCTCTAATGTCATTCTTTTTATAAAAACTTACCCACCCCATCGCAAGTCCTTCAGCACAAGCTGCTAGCCACATATTTTGAATAGCACAGGCTGTTGATAAAATATCTGTTTCAGGAATTGAATTTCGTCCTAATACATGTGAACCTCCTCTTGTAGGGTCACATGTAACACAAATAGTTATAGGAGCTTCTTTTAAACCCTCAATTTTTAAATCAAGGAATTTCATTTGTTTTTCCCCATCATAATGAATAGCTAATGCTCGGCTTTCTTTTTCTGCTGCCCAAGCCAATTTTTCTTTAATTTCATTAGTGGAAATCAAAATAAAGTTCCAAGGTTGCATAAATCCTACTGAAGGTGCATGATGAGCTGCATTTAATATTCTATGTATAATGTTTTCAGGGATAGGAGTTGACAAAAAACTTCGAATATCTCTCCTATTATAAATAACTTTATAAATAGAATCTCTTTCTTCATTAGAAAACAAAATTTCTCCCCCTTTTCTTTACTAAAATGTATACTTTTTATATTAACTGATTTTTCGCTATTCATAGTCATTAGTTGAATAACTGAATAATCAATCTCCTGTTAAAGTGTAACACGTTTCCAAATGTTGGTGTAGGGAAGTGTAAGCTTATAAAGCAAAATATTTTGAGTTATATCATTAATTGGTGTGCTTTTTTGTGTCAGATTGTTTGTTTCATAATGCTCATGAGGTCATTCAAAGTCATTCAATGTGATATTAATAAGATGAATGAGTATAAGAAGCGGAAAAACAAGCTCTTAGCGGATAATAAGCGTGTAGCAAAGCTAAACCTTCTCAATTTTGAGTAAGCTTACAATAACAATCGAAGCAAACTCACAGAGCCATTTAACGAGCTTGTGAGTGTGGTTAGTGAAGTAGAGGATGTTATAACTCAGGATTGACTAATCATTGATACAAAGCCATATGTGAAGCTACGGGGTCAGTTGTTTCTTTTAAACTCGATTTATATATGCGGTAATCGAATCCTTATGAATATCCATGCCACATGCACGTTCAATGATGACTTCCATTAGAAACATCCTTTCTACGGCCAATCAAATTAGAGGCTTGTGCAGCAACCTGAGTAGGATGAATTTCCCATGAGTGCTTCCCGTGAGAGAGCGACAGTCAGTGATACACCGTGGTCGTTGGAGTCAGACTAACGGAAGGGCTCAAGGCACCATAGTTTATCGACCTTCCTCTCCCCGCCGTAGTATTCAATACCCGTTCTGAATACATTTTCATCTTCTGTGGTGTAGCGCTGGTTTTTGCGCTACATGGATGGCTAACGGGGCAGTTGTTGAAGAAGGTTGCTTTAAACAGATATACCAATGCGGTATTTTAAATTCCATCACTATATTGAATGAATATCTGAAAGAAAATGTGTAGTAAGATGAATATTTTAATGGGATAGAGCCACGAAGTTAAAAATGGAGCCAGCATATTAATGATGGCTCTCAGTCAACAGCACTGCTTATTTCTCTTCTGTTATTTCAAAATAAACGATTTCACATAATCTTATATGATGTAATTTTTCATTAACTATAAGAAATACGTGATCAATGAAAATAATATCTAGGGTGCCTACCAATTTGCCGACAGTTGTCAAAAATTCGATTTGCGAAATATCAAAACAAAAAGACAGACTTCATTTTACTTTTTTAACGGATCTGTTTTCATTTTAATTCTTTTTGTTACTGAAGAAAAAGTATATATTGCCAGAGCTGACCATATGAAGAGAAAGGCGATAAAATGTGCTTTTGTCAACTCTTCGTGAAAAATAAAGACACCTGTCATTAGTGACAGTGTTGGAGAAATATATTGAAGAATACCAAGCAAAGATAATGTTACTTTTTTGGCACTCTTTGTAAATAATAAAAGTGGTAAAACTGTGACTATGCCACTCCCCATTAATAATAAACTTGTTGATACTGAATCAAAAAACTGTATTTTCGATTCAAACATCAAGTACATTAAATATACTAACGCAATAGGGAAAATCACCATTGTTTCAAGTGCTAATCCAATAGTTGAATCAGCCTTAATCGTTTTCTTTAATAAACTATAAAATCCAAAAGTTAAAGCCAAACTAAGAGAAATCCAAGGAATTATCCCATAATGTAGAGTGAGTGTGAACACACCAACTCCAGCCAACACAAATGAAAGTGTTTGGGAAATACTCAATCTCTCTTTCAACGCAATAACACCGATTAACATACTAGTAAGAGGATTGATGTATTGGCCAAGACTTGCTTCTAATATCCTTCCCTCAATCACTGCCCACATAAAGATACCCCAATTAGAACTAATTAGTATAGAGGCAATAAAAAGGGACCAAAATAATTTGGGCTTCTTAACGATTTCTTTCACGAACTCAACATATGTATACCATTTTCTTGTAAGAATTAGCAGAACAAGCATAAAAATAAAAGACCAAAAAACACGTTGTGCTAAAATTTCTACTGAAGATACGTGTTGAGTAAGTTTCCAGTAAATTGGAGTGATTCCCCATAGAACATAAGATAGTATTGCATACATAACACCATCTTTTTCATTATTTAATTGCATAATGAACCTTCTTCCTAAAAATATAGTTAAATATATACAATTTATATGAGCTTAAATATAGTAACATAATTCACCATTTAGATAAGCTATTTTATTTTTAGTCACTTTCTAAACATCTTTTTTGAGGAGAGTGGTTTAAAACTTTCTATAATAACTATGACATAGCTACAAGGCTTTGAAGCATTTCTCTCATACTTCTCAATTCTAGCATTAAACAATACAATTGATGGATTGAGTTTATAATGATTTGTAAAAAAAGATTGTGAAGTATTGTACTTAAAGTAACGGTGTGCTTTAGTTGAATAAGGAGCTTTAAAATAATTAAACTTTTTTATAAAAAAATCGAACCTAGTTTTTAAAAGAAATCCATTTTGATCAATCTTTTTTCAAAATGGATTTTTTGTATTTGTTATTAAATAGGGGTTGAGAAGATCTTTTTAATCAGTCTTTTTTATAAAGCTACAGTTGTTTAACTTATTGTTCAACAATCGGGCCATTTTATGGGTGCGACACGTTCCTGATTTAAATGAGATGTGCTTAACACAGTAAAGTTCAGGCAATTTATGATTTAAATTGAAGGATATTATCAAGGAGTCGAATGATGAGGTGACGCTCTGAAAGGCTTCCCCTTGCGTCGAATAGCACGCTGAAAGTCTGAGGTGGGGGAAAAGCCAGAGATAACGCCAAAGGCTTACCTATCACTATAAGAACACCATTAAAATCTGGATATTTGTGTTAAAATTTCTCTGTATTGTTTTCCAATCTAAACTGGATTAGAGAGGTATTTGAGATTTATGGGAGAAGCTTATAATTTGAACTGCGGACATTGCTCTTACAAACAAAATGTTTTTTTAGGAATTGGATTGAAGTATATAAACTTGAGTTCGATTTTAGAATGGTATGAGGAAGAAGAAGGTCGGCAATACATCAGAGAGTTTATTAAAAACAAGGAAACGTCTTTTGAATGCTACGACGCTCTATATGTTTGTCAGAACTGTTGTTACCTATTAAATAAAGTACATTTACATATGAAGTCAGGAACCCAATCTTACACGAACACTCATACTTGTCCTCGATGTAATACTCAAATGCCGTCAAAGCCTTTAATCGAGATTAATCAAAGTGATGTTCTAGATTGTCCAGATTGTATGCAAAAAAAGCTAAAGGTGAGTTTTTATATGGATTGGGACTAAGTTGGTTCTTAAAATTTCCTTATTAAACTAAAAGAGGTTTTAACAAGATCAATATTAAACAATCAGGTGCGATTGTTTAATAAGCATCGCTTTTTCTTCTTAAACTAAAAGTCTAAAGCTACCGATTAATAAGGAACTAGATTGATATGATTCAACTGTTAATCAAAATGAATGATGGGATCCGCTCCCATTTTCGTACTGATAAAAGGTAAATCGTATGCGGGAGAGGATAATTCAGGTAGATTGACACGTTGGATTAATTAAGTAAATTGCAAATAAGTGAGGAATAAGAAGAGCGAATGGAATGAATATAGTTCCATTCGCTTTTTTGTTTGTGTGATATGAAATAACCGTGTCTAACTTTTTGGGGTCACTTCAGTAGGCAACTAACGTTTAAGGTTCTTTTTTTATTATCAGGAGGATATCTAATTTGGAGAAAAAAATTTAAAGTCGTTGGAGTTCAAATGATTCCCAAAAATAAAGTTGGGAGAATGCCGATTGTTCAACAAATCGCAGATAAGGAAATTCAACATTCATATCGTTTATTCGAAAGACTTGTGCGTCCTGTAGATAAAGATTTTGAGGAAAATCTAAGATATGAAGAGAGTAAAAGTAAATCAACAAGAAAATTCATGATTGTTGGATTAATGGATTTAGAACCAAAAGGTGATGTTTCAGGAAAGATTATATTTAATCCTAGCCTTTATTTAAGCATGGATGTGATGGGCGAATTAAAGTCTCTAGTCAGAACAGTTCATTAGGTGATTATTAATGCGAAAACCTAGAATGTATTTTGTCATTTCATGTCGAAGTCGCATCTGGTTAAGGCGAAGTGTCCTATTTGTTAAGGTAATTATATTAATAACAGCGTTATGCCTTCTAATAAGTACCAAACAAAGTTATCTTGTTATTACACTATTCTTATTCGTTGGTTTCTTTATTCTTAAATTGATTCCAATGCCACATCAGGATTCTATTGAGGTTTATTTTGACCACTTAATCTATAAAACTAAAATAAAAGAAGTGGAGTTATACTTTAATCAAATTTCATTTATTGATCAAGATGTTGTAGAAGGGCATAAAGGCGATTCTTACTATAAAAGTATAGAATTTTTAGATGATACGATGGCATCCATACTGTATATAGAGGGAAGCGGTTATTCATATGATGGACTAGTAGCGCTGTGTAATCGAATCTTCTCAGTTAACCAAGAGTTATCAACTATAAGAAACACTACTGAAAGTATTTTCAATCTTGATTAAGATAAGCAAGAATTTATTTAAGACAAGTTAGTAGTTGGAGAAGTACTGTAAAAATTGGAGCAATCGATTTCATTTTATGGGTATTCCCATTTTAAAGATTTGTCTACTATCTGATGGTAGAAACAATCAAAGAGAATGGGGGATTCCATGTTACTAACGTAATTATAAGAAGATAATGAGTTGAAACCTTCAGCATTTTAAAAATTTCAATTTGCTTTTAAAGAAGGTAACAACAGTTTAATTATAGTAGAAACCCACTCGTTTTGACCAAGGATTAATCAAATTGAGTGGGGGTGTTTTTGATGTGGATTTATTTTTTTGGTTGATTAAATTATTCTAGACCCCAATATTCAAAACAGGCCCATTCAGATGGAATATTAAATTCGTCTGAAGATAATAATTTTTTTTGTGCATTTATTAATATTTCAGCATTATCTATAAAATTATCTTCGGAATCTCTATAGCATTCTAAAACTATTAATCCAGGCTTAGCTCCTACATCCCATCTACAAAGTATTGAGGAACAATTTTGTGAAACGATTGTCTTCCAAATAGTTTCTGCTTTTTGAATATTATTTGTTGATGGTTGTCCACTTTGACAAGTTAGCAAGAATAAAACATTTAATTTATGAGCTATTTCACTAAAAAAACTGTTTTCAAGATATTTTTTTTCTGGGCCTAAAATTCTAACTGCTCCCGTTGTTCCTCTCTTTTTTCCAACTTCTTCTATACCGTGTGCAATTATAATTAAAAATAAATTCTTTTCATTTTCTATATTTGAAAATGCTTCTATATCATTAATTCGATCTTTAAAAAATTCTTTATTATTTTCGTACCATTCTTCGGCTAACGGTATACTTGTATCATTTCCACTGCTTTTTGAGCCAATAGAAATTAAAAAATCATTATTATTTAGTTTATTTTTTTTATTTCTATACTTTAATTCGTTTACTGAAAGGATATTATTAATTTTATTTATTTTCGTTATAACCCATTCTCCGTTATGCCTCATTAACGATGGGGTAAAATAAGGTATTGACATATCTGGGCAAACTATTAAATTTATTTGAGATGATAAATTCTCAATATATTCTATAAAATCTCCATAAATAAATTTAGAAAGACTTTCACATAAATACTCAATAATTTCTAAATTCTTGCTGTCTCGATCGTCACTTAAAGAAAGTATTAGACCTATATTATTTAAAACTTCATTTAAAGATTCGTTTGAATCTTCATTTAAGTTTTTAAACTTTAAAATCTTTGTACTTAATTTATACGATTGTTTTGTTACCAATAAACTTACTAAAACATCGTCGGTAATTCGATATTCATAAAAAACTTCATTTTCGTGTAGCAAAGACTGTACTAAATTTAAATCTATTTCTTCCATTTGTATAAGGCTTCTAAAACTATAATGTTCTTTAATTAAGTAAGCATGAAGTGATTCAAAAGTTTCTGTTTTTTTTCTGTATTCCTCAGATTCGAAATCAACTTTAATATTTAATAATTCTTCATAAAGTCTAAAATATTCTTCAGCTTTTTTTTCAGCTTCTTCTGATATTTTAGTATCTGTAAATTTCTTTTCTAATAAACTTATAGAGGAGGTTTTAAATATTAATTTTATCAACTTGTCTTCCCATATATTTTTGTGTTTTCTTTTTTTAGAAATTATATCTGCAAAAGCTGCTATTTTTAAGAATACCTTATAAACATTTTGGGTTTCTTCTGTATAAGCTGCCCGTTCTTGGATATGAAACATACTTTTTCTTTGAATTTCCATATCATTTATTGCCATGTCCATAATTTCCATTAGTAAATCTGAGTTTTCTTTGTAATCATCATTCATAATTTGTTTAAATATTATTTGTACAAATTGATAACATACTTTCCATCTATTATCTAATCTCATTTCGAATAACTTTAAAACATCATTGGATTTTTCTAATATCAGAGAATACGCTTCATTAACCTGCCCTAACATATATAGTGAATTTATATAATTAACAAAGTTCGTTGCATCATAAACATCCATCAAATCAAAATTCCCTAGTTCACTCATTAATAATTTTTTAGCTGTATCCCAATCTTTATTTAAAAGGGCATTCTCTATTTCTACTGGTGATGAGACTTGCATGCCTTCTTTTATTTGAGTAACAAAGGAAGTTTTAAAATTTGTTAGTTTTAATCTAATATTTTTAGTATTACCTATTTTTAAATCATTACTTAAAAATAAAAACAATATATTTAAAGAACTTTCAATAGCATAATATTCATTTGCCACTAATGCTTTTCTCATAACGACTATCGTACATAGTATTCCATCTACTTTTCTACCACTTCTATATTGAGAAACAGCCCATACAGATAAACCTAAAATAAGAAGTTTAGTTTTTATGGCCTTATCTTGTTCTCTATTGTAACGATGTAATAAGTTTAAGGCATGTTCATTAGCTTTTTGATATTCCCCAATATAAGTTAAGAATAAACCTACTTCAAATCTAATATAGGATTCTTTTAAAATATCATTAAAACTCATCGCCATCCCTAAAGCACCGTTTGCAACTTTTAGTTTTTCTTCATTACTATCCTCTAATTCTCTTAAATCTCTAACCAAACTGAATAGTTGTTCAAATGTTGGTTTAGCACCTAACTCTTCTAGCTCTTTAGATATTATGCTATCCCTAACACTATCAATAGACTGTATTTTCCAGTTTTCGATTTCGTTTTCAAATAATTTTATTAAACTTTGATACCATATCTCTTCACTTTGACTAAAATCAATAAATTCTTGTAAATCAACAAAACCTTGATCATCTAAAAATAAATATTCTATTCCGTTTAATATAGTATTTAATCGCATATCTTTAATACTTATTAAATCTTTATTAATAATTTGTTTAGTTTCTCTATCTACTTTCACCTTTAAACAATCTATAATTTTTATTTCATCTTTTAGAATGTCTAAACGTCTAGTGATAACATCTTTAGAGAAAGGAAAATCTTCATTAATCTCCACTTTGCTTAAATTTTGATAGTATTTATAGTTACTTTTAAATATATTTTTACATATTAGAGCTGTTCGATAATAAATTTCATTATCAAGTTGATCATTTTGTAAAAGTGCATGCATATAACCTTCTGCAACATTTACATTATCAGGAACGTTAGACATTAATTCTGCTATTCTCGCCATCATATCAAAATATCGATTAGAGGAAATATTAAATATTTTTCTATAAATTTCTCCTGCTCTCTTATAATTCTTAATAGACCAAAAAAAGTTCCCAGACTCTTGTAATATGTATAGATCGTCATTTACAAGTAAAAGTATGTCCTCAATGATTTTTTCCCGTTTTTCAAATTCTAGTATTACAGAGGCTTTAATTAATGCAGGAAATAAACCTATTGTCCATTTATCTTTTTCGTATATGCTTTTTAGTAGGTTAAATGCTTCAGAATATTTTTTTTGAGATATGAGAACATTACAAAATATCACTATTTCATTATTATTTAATTTTTCAAATATACCTTTTAAGACATTCAATGCCTCTTCTAAGTATCCATTTTGTAAATATACAATAAATCTTAGCAAACAGATATTTTCTCTAGGTAATTTTTTTGACAATACTTCATTTATGTAATTCAAACTTTCCTTAAGCGTTCTATTGCTCAATTCTAATATAATTTTTTGAATATCTAACTCCTGTTTTCCCGTTAATAGGGAGGTTATACTTATAAAATCATGATTTTCATATTCTTTTAATAGCTCGTTAGCCTTCTTAGGTGAAACCTCAAAAAACATTGTAATTGTTAATAGGCTTTCATTATCCTTGTATTTATTCCAAGACTCCATTATTTTTTCCGAAACATTCAATGATTCTACACCAAAGAGTCTACTAGCTGAATCTCCTATATAGTTTTCAGTAACTGCGGAGGCTGTTTGTTCAATCTCACAAAATTTTTCGGCCCCTAATATCACCAAATTGAATCTATCCTCGAATGAAATATTATTTAAATCGTCACCTATTTCTAAATAATTTAAATAGTCAGGGTGTAGATTTTCTTTATTTTTTTCTGCAAACAAATTAATAAATCTACTTAATTTCTCACTTTCATACTTATAATTTATCAATTTTATTTTCTCTTTTTTTAAAATTATTATCTCTGCCATCACATTTTCTAATGCTATATATTCACCAATTGGTTCATCACATAGTACAATATTAAATTTGTCATCTATAATTTCTATGGATTGTTGCAACATTATTATTTACCTCACATTTACGGTTTAGTTATAGTCGAGAGTTTTTTGAATAAATAAAACAATTTTCATTACAGCTATATCACTTATGTCACAATTAATTTTGTGAGCAGACTTATGGCCACTCTTCCTATGGTGTATACTGGCTATGTTCCTATTTTAACGAGTGTTCTTTTATTTTTAATAGTTAAATGGTAATATTATCTTAAATTAGAAAACTTTATTTTAGGATAAGTTTTAAGAGGATCCAATATTTTGATAATTAAGCATAATATATCATCTCTAAATACAAGTAATAGATTAACACAAAATAAGAAAAAGGCCGATAGTGTATTAGAAAAGTTGTCTTCAGGATATATGATTAATCGAGCAGGAGATGATGCAGCTGGACTGGCAATCTCTGAAAAAATGCGTGGTCAAATTCGTGGGCTAGATATGGCAGGGAAAAACATTCAGGATGGTATCTCACTCGTACAAACTGCTGAAGGAGCTTTAAATGAAATAAACCGCACTAGACGTCATGGGTAGTATCCCTATTGGTGGAGGGGATGCTTAATGGCGAAGAAGGGTAAGGGCTTTGTGGGGGCTACCCAGTGCCGTATGAATTCATCATTCAACCAATAACACATATAACCCATGTAATACCCGTACGAAGCACCTGTGTCCGTATCTAATACATCGGGAGAAGCGCTGACCTAGAATCCACACTAGATTACATGGGCATGTTCCCTATTGGTGGGGGTGGTGTTTAATGGCGAAGAAGGGTAAGGGATTTTTTGGAGCACTAGGTAGTGATTTAAATTTGGTAACTTTGCAGTAGCAGAATTACATGTTATAAAGTTACTTCCTGCTAAAGAAATTTATCTAAAAGGAGCTAAATGGCTATGCTCAATTCTGTTCCGTTTAAGCGGTCAATCAAATTGTTATAGCTTCGTTAATGCATAGGATGACTGCGGACTTCTAACAGGACAAATAAAAAAAGATAGAGCAGTTCGCTCTATCTTCTAAATCATTTTTTATTTTTTTTGTTTTTGATGTCATTGATGTCAAAAAAACTTAATTCCACTGTAATTTTCCCATCTAACTTAGTAGTTTTCAATAGTACAGTATATACTCCAGTATCCCATTGAGAATCATACAACAAAAAATTAGAAGTGTTTGTTTTAAATGTCGAATTCGGTACACCAAATTCCTCTATCACTTTTTCTTCATACATTTTATGAAGCTCTGCTACTGTGTCAGGTATAGTTTTCTCTTTACTCCAATCAAATTCATGCCAATAATAATCTAATCCATTTTTTTTATCAAATAAATAATATGTTGTTCCTGATAAATTATATCTTGCTCTATTTGTAAAAATACCAGCATCCTGCGTAGAACGAGTAACATTATTCTTTACAATCTTATATACAGAATCGTAAGACATGCCCCACTTAATATTAGAATCGTTATAAACACTATTTGATTTTTCAAACACCACTCCTTTACCTTCTAAATATTTTACAGTTCTATACATAAACATTGCTAAGTGTTCTTTTGTGAGTGTTCCATCAGGTTTAAATGTTCCATCTTTATATCCAGTTGCAATTCCTGCTCCTGCTAGTTTTTTTATTGCGTTGTGAGAACTAAGCGTCTTCGGCAAATCTTTAAATTCTATATTTGAATTATTCGGTAGATATTTTCCATAAGCTCTATCAATAAATAGAGCGAACTGTCCTCTTGTTACAGAATCAGCAGGTCTAAATGTTCCATCCTTGTACCCTGTTACAATTCCTTTTTCAAAAGCAGATTGGATTAATCCACTTTCAGGATGCTCCTTTGGAATATCAGAAAAAACAGTATTTCTTGTAGTCTTATCTAAATTCAAAGAAAATGCTATCATTGAAATCGCATCTCTTCTATCCGCAGGTAAATCAACTAACGCATCATAAATATCCGCTCCATAAAGCAACAAACCTCTTTCTTCTAAGTAAACAATTTCTTTAAAGATTGCACTTGATGGCTTGTAATCCTCCCATTCTGCTTTAGCTTCTGAATTAAATACTAAAGAAGCAAATACTACAGAAAAAATTAATGCTACTAATCTTATTTTCACAAACATATCCTCCTATCGAACTATTGAAACATGAATTATTTTTACTTCTTTTTACTCATGTTTACGTGTGTAATATTATCATATAAAAGAAAAATATGCCATAAAAAGTAGGGTATTGTCTGGGGTTTGAAGAGCATAGTAAGTGGAATATATCACTCTACCATTGTAATTGATTAAAAAGGGGGTATTTTCTCATGAAAGAAATCGAAAACTCACAAATCTCATCTCTTGACTTTTAGTAAAATCATTCGCGCGTCCTTTTTCTTTGGTCGGAATATATCAATGTTGATTAACAAAAACTTTGTGGTTATAATAATGGTAAATGAAGAAAAAATTCGGAAGTACCGAATAAATGCATTTAAATGCGTTTATTCGGTACTTTTTTTCGTCAAAATTTGGAAGAGGAGTGTTATTTTGGTAAAAGAGAATGGTAAGGGGAAAAAACAGACACGGTTTAAAACGTATAGGAATGCTTCAGGTAAAGCATTCATGGCCCTAGCAATTGCTAACGCAGCTGTCGGTGGAGTTGCTGGAGTACAAGAAGCTGAAGCGGCTACAAAATACACATGGAAGAAATTTGAGGTTAGTGAAGAAGACGGATTTATTCCATATGGTTCAAGTTGGACAGAGTGGGGACCAAGTATGGGTTACTATGAGGCTCAAGAACAATTAGCTTATCACCGTACTCAAGGGGAGTATGATTATGGAATAGCCATGTATTTATCTTTTCATTATGTTACAAAAGGTTATTACGGTAAAACTCAAAGTAAAGGGAATTACTTGGGACTAGTTACATCAAATTATGAATATGAGTATCCACAAAATGATATTAAAAGTGGATATTACTATGAATATGTGGGTTCAGAACAATATAATACAGCACCAACTACGCCAACGTTGACAGTACCATCCGTACAATTTGAACATGGAGATAAACACTTTATTTCGTATTACTCTACTGATCCCGAAGGTGACACGATAACTTATACACTTCAAGTGAATTATAATAACAGTGGTAATTGGGAACAGGTATATAAAGGAACACAAAAAGTCTACGAATACACTGTACCTCAAGACAAAATCTCAGTACAATTCCGAGTAATTGCAAGTGATGGTCAAGCAACATCTGCATATTCAACAAGTCCAGTTAAGGATATTAGAGATGTACAATATTATTGGAGTAAATATTATGCAGTCAATCCTACAGTTTGGGGAAGTACTAGACATTCAAACGCTGAGGCATCTGTTGATTGGTCAGGCGAAACTTCTTACAATCGCGAATGGAATGAAATGGGATTGCCGAGTTTCCCTTATGGCTCGCGATACGATCAATTGAGCTATAGTCCAGAAAAAGGATTTTATTATAGTAATGGTCAAGATCCAGTTGAAGTAAGAACCAATAATTGGGGAGAATTAATAATGGGTTTAATTCCATATAACACTCCTAATAGACAAGGTTATTTTGATTTAATTATTCATGCAAACGGAGGAAAAACTGCATCTTACTCTTATAAAGAAAAAATTTCAAACCCTAATGTATTTGAAAGAGGAAGTTTAATAACAAATTCATTACAAGGCGGATACAATAAGTACCAACATGGAGTACGCAATGCAGATGGATATTGGTATGAACGAGGACAACGTGTACTTTCAGATGATGTAACCCCACCAGTAATTGAATTAACTGAGCAGAGTAAGGTTGGTGCAACATCTACTGTAGATGTAAAAGTGTATGATTTTTCAACCATAAAGACTATTAAATATGCAACAGGAGAGCAAGGCTCAGGATATTTTGGAGCTAATGGAACAGCCATAACAAATGGCAAATTCACTGTGAATGAAAATGGAAAATACACAGTTTATGCCGAAGATGCTCGAGGAAATAAATCCGTTCAAGTTATAGAAGTGAAAAAAGTAAATACTGCCCCTGTTGTGATTTCTGCAGAAGCGGTAGATAAATTTAATGTTGTTGATGATTCTTCTAACTTTATTGTGCAGGGAAGTATATCTGACGTCGATGGCCAGCCTTTATTGGCAAAAGCAATCTATAATAGCACAACAGTATTAGCATCAACTGATAATAACCATACCTTTAAAGCTATGTTAAAAGGTATGGATTATCAAAAAGGTTTCCATAACAGCGAAATTAGTATTGTAGCAAATGATGGCATAGCTGATAGCGCATCAAAAATTTTAATGCATACCGTTATTAAAGTTGATAATGCAACTGATTACTTGAAAGAGTTAAATGCACATTCAGATAATCCTAATGAATATAAGACGGCACAACATGAAGCATTTTACAAGGCATATGAATCAATTTTAAGTTACGAAGCAAAGCGTACAAAAGAAGCTTTAAAAGATGCTATAGAAAAGATTGATACTTTAAAAGCGTCAACGGTATCGGAAAGTGAAACATTAACGAACTGGCAAAATCGCTTAGATTCAGTAACTGCAACTGTAGCTACTGAAGATGCTGAGCAAAGTCTTTCTAAAAAGGATTTTGAAAAAGCGAAGGATCTTGTTTCGGGGTTGACTGCTTCAAAAAGCAAGGAACAGCTAGAAGAACGTATAAATGAATTACAACGGTATCATGATGCCAGCGATGCTGTTGCAAAGATGGAAGATAATAAAGAAGGGGTTTCTTGGGATACAATTAACCATACTCAGGAAAAAGTGGCCATTGTTGAAAACGCTGATAATAAAAAGGCGTTACAAGATCGCCTAACACAAGTTATAAAAGATTTCTTGTCAGATTTATCAACGGTTACATCTGATGATTTAGACAAATTTGGATTAACTGATGTAGTACCTGAATACAGCGAGTGGTACGACGATTTCAAAGAAGTGTTTAAGCCTCTTGGAGAAGATAAGCATGCACAGGAATTAGTTGATTTTTAGGGTCCTCCATCATTACCTGAGTAATCCCTAAATCCTGAGTCGCAGTGAAAAATGAAAGCTCTCTGGGTCGACGAATCAAGGTATGAATCAATGTACATGGATACATACTACATCAAAGTATTTTGTATAAACCGACAGTCTTCTTACATTACGATACTGATACTTTGCCGTATTTAAAAATTTTGTTTTCAAGAATGGAGGAGCATAATGCCAAATTGGCCCATTTCACCACCAACTCATCTTAGTATTTTCGTAACTGATCCAGAAACAAGCCACCCAACATCAAACATTCCTCTTTATGCAGAAGTCGCGGTCCCTCGAATCATTCCAATAACTCCTCTCGATGATAGATTCGTCGAACTGAATTTTGGAGTGCTTCAAAAGCGTGATCCGTCGATAACTAAAGAAATTAAAAAAAACGTAATAGAGGCAACGGAGCATGCGATTTCGAATACCATTGATATAGCAAGTTTTTTTTCAATGGATCACCAAAAGATTAGAGAGATTTTTGATTACGTCTTTAAAAACGTGCTCTCAATGTCCGGGCAAAACCATTTCAAAGACATAAAGACTGGCGAACTAGAAAAGTTAATCTCCACCGCTCTTAGAAATGCGGCGAAAGAGTTTGATCTCATTCTTATCCAAACACCAGAGGATACAGGTAATATATGGTCGGAACCACTCGGTGTATTGACGACAGATCATGTCGGCTATGCTTCCTTCGACTTAAGGCGTCTGAGCCCTGAGGTACTCCAGATGCTGGAGGAAGCAATAGAAATGCGCCGTAATGATCCCAATTCCGTTCCAAAAATCGCGATTTGGATTTATCCATACGGCCTTGACATACGATTTGACGTATTTGGTCAGGCGCGGTTCGCCTTCGATGCTATCGTGGCTCGCTTACCAGTCAAGAAACAGACCATGCCTATAGCATTAAATAACATGGGGGCGCGGTCGTTGCAAAATCCATCTCTCACAGACTGGCGGTTATCTCCTGCCTCCTTCGCTTCTAGTCCAAAAACTCTCATCGGCGAAGAAGGTTGCGAGGAGCTTGTGGTTGCCAATATTGCACTTAAGGAATTTCTCTTGCGGCAGGTAGTTCGCATTTCCGGTGAGCCACCAGAGGGATTCGAAGTTCCTGATGGGTGCAAAGCAGCTTACGTCGACGAATATAAGGTGTCTTGGTTCTCGCTAGGTCATTCGTTAGGAGAAATTCTATATAGTCTTCCTCTTGCTCCTGCTGAGACAGTAAAGTTGGCTGTTATAGACTGGTCTTGGGACAACTTAATCAAGCGTGAAGAGAATACAAGTTTGAATGAGGAGTTGCTCCATCAAACACATCGTGACAGAACGATTACTGAAACAATGAAAGCAGGTCTACAAGAGATGCAGCACGGTTCATCTTTTATGGGTGGATACGCTAATTCATCAGGTGCTACGGGTTCCGTTGGTAATGGGGTTTTTGGCATAGGTGCAGCTGTCGGAAACGCATGGAGTCTTGGAGGATCGACAGCAACGAGTGATGGTAGTCGTGAGCTCGCGGCAGAGAATGTTCAACGACTAATGGATAGTTTCTCGCAGGCAAGCTCAGCTCAAAGGGAAATTAATTCAACGGTGGTTATACAAGCGCAGCAAGAAGAGAAGGAGAGCATTCAGACAAGGACATTCACAAATTATAACCACAGTCATACACTCACTATTCTTTATTATGAAATACTCCGTCATTTTCGGGTAACGGTTGAGTGGGTGCGTAGACGTTCTGCTCTTCTTATCAAAATCCCAGAGCAGAGGATTAATCAATTCACCGCCGCTGATCTAATTAATCATCGTTTTCAACTTGAACCGGCTCTTCTTGATCCTTCACTCAAGCCAGCTTTTGACCTACTGGAGAAAAGAGAAGCGATACGTGAGTTCCAGACAGAACATAATATTGTACCGAAGGCTTCAGAACCGTCATTTTGGGATGGCGATATTGAGTTTGGGCTTTTTGAGTTTGGAGTAAAAACGGCAAAAGGCAATGGTGATACAACGAGCCAATTGGTCATGGTAAACCTCATTATATGGGATGGAAATAACGTCATTCGACCACTGTTACATTTGTGGGAGAAGGGGGCCCCAACTCGCAATGTAAACACTGGAGAACGTCTGAACGATGATACTGCGACGAGTTGGTTTATTGCAGAGCCAGAGGACCCGCTTTTTAGAAAAACTAAATGGTCACAATTGGTTGGCTTTGAATTCGTATTGCATGATAGAAATGACTGGCGGATGGATCGTTTGGAAATAAATGGATTTCATAATGAAGGTGCAATCTCCTTAATCGAACCCGAGAAAACCCATGTTGATTACTATTTTGATACAAATGGAAGTTCTAACACCGTTACTTTCATAAAGCGTCCAAGCCTGCGTCCTGCTTCAGTTCCACCGATCCTCTCACCAGAGCAAAGTATGACACAGGAGGAAGGACACCAAATCAATAAGCTGATTGCACATTTCAATACTAATAAAGATTACTATAATCGCGTTTTGCTTTTGGCAACTGACCCAACTTCAATCGCGATTGAAATGGAACAGAAGAACGTTGCAGACATAGTAGATCCGACGCCGCTCGAAGTATTTGGAAGTTATATCGCCTATCCACTTGTCAAGCAACCTAATAATGATACACTTATCGTCGATCTTGCAGCAGCGATGAATGGGAACGATCCAAACCGCCGGCAATGGGCCGCTGATCAGCTTGCTAAGCTCTCAGAACAAGAGCGACAAAAGATAGTTGAAGGTATCTCACTTGCATCTATGAAATCCGAAAGACTGTTCACTCTACCAACACGCGGCGTTTTTGCCGAAGGCAAACTCGGCCATTGTAGCATTTCGGAAGAGATTGACAACACGCGCTTCTGGAAATGGGAGGAGCATCCGATTCCTATTGAGGCACCGGAGATCAATCCAGTGAATCCAATTCAGCCGCAACCTCAGCAGGTTGTAGCAGCGCCAACACCGTTCCCACAATCCTTGGTAAACATCGTCAATCCAACATCGGCACCCGATCCAACTGGTTTAGCTGCAGCAATGAACCTTCTTGCAACACCTAATATTTTCCGCGATATGTCGGGACGGCAAGAAGTAGCAGACCTGCTAAAAGGGCTCTCAGACAATACCATCAAGATTACCGAAGCCGCTAACAAAGCGCGAGAGATTCAAGCAAAATATATGAACGATCTGGACCGACAACAGAAAGACTACGACCTTGGAATATATAAAGCTGCAGCTGAGGTAGAAGGTAAAAAAGTGGAAGCTGAAGCGAATAGAGCAGCACGGGCCCAAGCAGCAAAGGTTGAGGCGGATACAAAGGTAGCCGAGGCTAATTCAAAGAAAGCCGAAGCTGATGCAGCAAAAAGTCAGTCAGATGCAGCCACATATTTTCCTAAAAAGCAACGTGATGAGATTAGAGAGAAAGCAGCGCAAAACCTGACCAAGCCTAATAAAAATGTAGAATTAATTTTCCGAATGAACCATTCGATTACCAATCAGCCATTAGATGGTGAGTTTAATGTAATTGTGGTTGGAGGTAACATAGACGAATTCGGCGATTTCAACGCTTCATCTGGAATCGGTAAAGTATCAATTCCACTCGAAGCGGGAGATTATGCGATTACTATTAGCGGCAGAAGAACAATTCTGCCTCGTGCCGCGTTATCCCAAATTACAATTCCTGCAACAGGCAATCATCCTGCTTTTAACGTAAACTTATCAGAACATATATCGCCTAAAGGAATGTTACTCAGTGGTACCGGGAAATTTTCGGTTCCTGCCAACGCAAAACGTATAATTCTCTCGGTTAGTGCTGTAGAAAAGGATGATGGAAAGGTTACGATGGAAGTTGATTATTCCCGGGAACAAGGGGTAGAACTTCAAGGAGGATTCGAGCTAGGAGCAAAATTGCAAGACATTGAACTTGGGAAAGTCGGTTTCACCGGTACATCCATCGACATAGGTACAAACGGAACGAAACAGTCAATTCCAATCACTTTTATTTACTTAACCGGTGGATTAAGTATCTCTCAAAACTGAAATAACAAGACGATGCTTTCGGTATTTAGATGATAGCCCAGAATTGCCGTGGATCGTTTAGGCAATGTGTATGTAACAGTGACCGACCTACGGATTTTCCCACAACCACAGGAGCCTTTGATACTCATATAATGGTGGTGTTTCCGACGTTTGTGACTAAGATTTCAACAACTTAAGGGTGCTATTGTAAAATAAATCTTAGATTTTCAAACGACTTTAATGTTATAATCCCGTCCTAAATTTAGAACGGGGTTATGCTTATTTTAGGTTTTAAAATTAAATAACTTTATTGTCTTTTTATAAGAGCCGATGTACGCTCCTAATAAGAACCATAGTTTTGAGAACGGTAAATTTCACTCTTGCTTTTGAGATGCCGTATCAAGTAAATCTTCATATTTTACAGCTCGATTTAATCTAGACCATTCCCTGTACAAGATATGCATCGAACACAAGTTGTTTTTTACGCTTTATAAATACAATGGGAAGAATCAAATTATTCAAGATACCAATCCTTTAAATGACACTACTTCATATCAGTATGACGAAAATGGCGAATTAATCTTACATCAAAAGGCCAAAGGAGACCGTATTGAATATAAATTTGATCAAGAAGCACCTGAATCAACGGTCGTTGTCAATGGGAAAAAATTGTGGCATTACAAAGGGGGAGATCAGATAATAAATTATGGTGAACTGAATCCACTACAAAATGTATTAGTTACTATGATAATGGATTACTAAAATAGATTGATAGAGATGGTGATATAGATAGCGATATTAGGTATGAATATATAGGTGACAAGTACTTATCGTAACTTTCATTCCCAGGTTATAAAACATATAATAAAATTAAAGTTTGAGCCTGATAATGCCTATAATACGAACGGGGTGCTTTAGCGGAATAAGGAGATTTAAAATAATCTGTCTTTTTTGGGGTCTCGTCAGTTTTATGCGGATTTACAACGTTAAGGAAAGAATTGTTACCAACGACGCCTTGGGAAGGTTTGATACGCTATATTAATTGGATTTTTCTGATAGTAATAGGGGATATAATGTATATTATTTTACCTTAAGGTGCAACAGTTAATTGTTGCACTTTTTATTTTTGTCTATTCTCGGGTAGGAATTAAGGATTGGGAATATAGCGAGACTTTTACTTTTATTTAATGTCGATTAAAAGAGTAGCGAAAGCCTCTATAGAAAAATGGGGCGTGTAGCAGACTACGGTATTTTGAGAGAGCATGATAAGCAATTATATGCAGAAGCCAAAAAAACGATGGATCAAATTCACTCAGAACTGGGGCATGGCAAGAATCGTAATCTTCAGAATCTTCATCTACTAAAAGTTCAGGGTTTGTTGGGTAATATTTCTCTACCCCTTCTGGAAGAGATTTGATAGTGTCATCATTAATTGTATTAGCGCTAGTATTTTGCGTAGTCCCTAAGATGATTGCACCGAACATAAAAGATGTTAATAATAGTTTTTTAATTCCTATAAGTTCCGTAATCCTCCGTTTATGTATTTTTATACATTTGTTATTATAAATGTTTTTTTGAAATAATCAATGTTATATAAGGGTAAATTCGATTTATTATTTTGATTTGTTTTATAATGTGAAAATTAGTAAAATGAATAGTGACTAAAAAATGTAAAATAACGGGAGATGTTAATTATGCATTCAACATATGTTCTTTACAATATTGTTCCCTTAGCATTCTTAATTTTGTTAGTATATATTTTTATTGATATATTACTTGATTATTTTAGAAAAGTAGAAAAAAGTGCTAAGAAACGAGTTATGTTATATAGCTCTATTTTTTACGTAATAAGCTTAGTTCAAATTAAATTGGGTGGATTCACGCTCCATCAAAATCCAGCAGACAATACTAGAAGTTTTATTTCAACGAATGACTGGTTTGGAATATTTGATACGATGCACTTTAATATTTCTATTTGGAGTTATTCAGCTTTATTTTATAATGTTATTTTATTTGTACCGTTTGGGATTTTTTTATTACTCCTTTTCAATTTAAAAAGTAACAAAAAAGCAATTTCTATTGTTATTTTAAGTTGTTTAGTGATAGATTTTGCCCGTCTTTTACTTGGGTGGTCTGGTTTTACTATAAGCAACTTTGGTAATACGGATATTATCTATTTGTTATTTAATGTTTTGGGTGGAGTCTTAGGAATATTTTTAGTAAAGTACGCAGTAAATTATATTCACTCATATAAATTAAACAACCAAACAAAAATTGTCGAATAAAATATACACATATATACCTAAAAACGTTTCCAAACGCAAGTTTGGAAACACATCAAAAAGCCACGAATGTTGTGAAATCAATGTTTCGTGGCTTATCTTATGAACATTGTTTATGTGTTGTTTTATGCACTTTTGTTAAAAGTCAGTCATAGCAAAGGTTTTGAAGCATTTGAATTAATGTTGCATCATCGTCTTTGATGAATAAAATCGTGTATAAAAATTGAAGTCTTATCGTTGTAAATTCGCATAAATCTGACGAGCCCCATTATTGAAGTAACAGGTGATTTCTTGAAAATCATTGAGTTTCATAGGCAGCTTTTTTTCTTATTGAACTCCCATGAAAATAAAATCTCTGGCACTAAAAAAGTCCATGCTCAAATAAACGCGACCTTTATATTCAAAAAAATGGTAGCGCCTAAATAGAGATCTGGTTTTAGATTGTATTAGGAAGCACC